>JAHDBB010000103.1 GCA_020630635.1 Chitinophagales bacterium | reverse complement strand
ATAAGGTACTTAAACGAATTAGAAAAATTCCTTTTTTATGATGGAAAAGGAATATCAGGGCTAGTTGGTTGAGGTGGCGACTTCTTAGTATCAGAAAAAGGGACGATTGATGATTCATTAATCGAAAACTTATCAGGAAAAGAACCGAAACGTCCCATCGTCCCAACATATAAAAACCAAAAAGTTCGTCTCGTCGTTCCAACTTCTGGCACTAAGAAGTCGTGTCCACAACCCTATAGACCCGATAGTAGTGGTATAGCTGCATAAGCTTAGCACCACAAGTCGAAAAGACTTGCGGTAGAATTTGGCAGCAGCTATAAGAACGGATAGCGGGGAGACCCATGACGATGAAAGAGTAATAACCGTTCTCTCCTAAAAATCAATCAGCAACTATTGAGAGGCTTTGTCGTCTTTGAAGAAAACGGCACGAATACGAGTCTTGCCCGTAATTTTCTGGCGAATCTTTCCTTTGTTATTGGAGATCGGCTCGCCATTGATTTCCCAATTGTTGAAACGATAGCCTGGCTTGGCTTCGGGAATCACAGAAACCGTCATCCCTTCAGGATAATAACCCACCAATGTGGTATCTAAAATCATCGTATTGAATTTGAGCGTACCCGATCCTTTGGGAACCATATCGACTTTGACTCTTTGCTTCTCTCCCAAATCAAAATGTTCTTGGAGATGTTGGAAACAATAATCGGGACGACGTTCCATAAATTTGTTGAGTCGCTTACCTAAATAATAATCTTTCCATTCTTCATACGAACCTTCTTCTGACCACTTTTCAAAGTGGCGTTCCATTTCTGGTTCCATTTCATTTTTGAACTCTGCCAAGACCTCTTTCATATTTTGAGGTGTAAACGTAGTGTTGAGTAAATCAAAATAACGCAAAAGAAAAAATCGTCTAAAATTAGGGTTTTCGACCAGTTTTTGAAAGGCTCTGTAATAGTAAAAATTATCTTTTAAGACATACCCTAGACGATCATTTTTATAGTTAGAACGTTCTCCAAAAGTAAGATCTAGGTCTACAAAGAAAAAACGCCAGTGATCCTTGTGTTTTAAAGGAGATCGCCAAATCTTCACATTATTGATTCGTTTCCAATCTTCGTTGTCTCCAAAAATATTGGCGATAAAGTAATCGCAAAAATTGCGAAGATCAAAAGTATTGCTAACTCTCTTATAATTAGCGTCTTTGGTCATATCATTGGTTCCCACAAATTTTAAGAACTTAAAAAATGTTTTATCATCATTGTGAATGGCAACATGACCTGAACCGCCCAATATGACCATAGAATCTTCAGGAATATCAAAATTGTCTTGGAGATAATGCCGTCCAAATTTTTCACGCATTTGGTGTACCCCCATATATTCACCATTGAAATAAACGACACAAGGTTGGGCTGATTGGATTTCCAAAGTTCCCAAGTCTCTGACCAATCGGTGGAAAAAGGCATCTGTCAAGTGGGTGCGATTAAAATTTTGTCCTGCATTTTTTAACAAAATTCTACGGTAAGTGGTGAGATCTTTATCTTTGAAAAAAGGATACTTCATCTTACTTTTACCATAATCAGACTTGGCGGATAGACGCAGACTTTTCATGGCATTGGTTCGAGAGCCTCCACCATTGATTTCTAATCCAACCGTTTGTTCAAAATCTAAGGTATCTCCTTTGTCAAAGTACTGCATGTGAACAGGCACTTCCCAATCCTTCCAATAGTTGGAGTTGTAATACGGAAACTCTTTTTCTCCATCTAAACCATCCACATAAATTCCCTGTTCATCGCTCCAAAGATTTTTGGGAGGAGTCACAATAGAAACAACAGGCAAGGTAGGTTTGATTTCATTGACAAAATAAGCGTAACTTTTCCATTTACTGGGTCCACACTTTTTATTGAATGCTCGAATCGTGACTATTTCGGTTTGGGCTAGTTTGATTCCTCTTCGTTTCAGAACAGGAGATTTTTCAGTAGGAATTTTTCCACCCAGTTCATAACGAACTTTGACTTTTTTAGGTGGTTTTTGGGTCAGTTTGACTTTTTGCGTCTGTTGATAAAAACCTGATTTTACATTGAGCTTGGGAGCATCATTGATACAAGTTACGATGTCATCTGACAAATTGGTTTGACTTGGTGTACTTTTTTCCAACAAAACCCATTGGTCGCTTCCATCAGGATACCGCCCTTGACTATAATCGGGCAAGGTTTTTTGTAAAGTAGCTTGACTAACGACTTTTTTATTTTTGTTAGTCAAATAAACTGTTTCTTTGGGTTTTAATTTAAAGTTGGTATGAAAAACGTTGGTTGGGCGGTTCCACCAGTAGGGTGTTTCTTGGTAGTTTCCTGTATCTTTCGGGGCGAGACCTACGGATAGATAAGGAATGACTGACATATCAGAAGAAACTTCTAAATTGAAGGCTTGTATGGCCAATGTATTTTTTCCTTTTTTGATAAAGCTCTTCCAACGTTCATCGGGAATATCTATTTCGGTGGGTCTTCCTGCCTGATAAAGTTGCGCTTCTCCATCCGCTTTGGGACGATCATCAAACGCTTCAAAATCTCCTGAAATGCCAATATTGTAACGAGCTATTTCTTTTCCATTGAGGAACGCCACAAAAGCATCATCAAAATCCATGTGAAGGGTCAATGCTCTGATTGCCTCTTTGTCTACAATATCAAAACTTTTGCGAAGATAGAGGGCGTATTTAGGTTGAACAATAGTGGCATCATCATCATCTCCATAACCAAAACCACCTTTGCCTACATACCATGTTTTATCATCAAAATCATTGTCTTTCCATGTACTGACAATTTCTCGACTGGGTGAAAAATATCGCCATTCCTCTTCTGCCTTCACTACTGTTTCCCATTGATAACTATTGTTGAGGTCTTTGCCCGAAGCATAAACCACGAGGTATTCTTTGGGAGCAAGATAAATACTAGGCAACTGCCATTGATGCAATTTTGTACTATCATCGCTCAAGGCATAGTCTTCTAGCCAAACTTCTTGGTTTCCAGAATTATAAATTTCAATCCAAGAAGGATAATTATACTCATGATCGGGCAATTGATTCCAATTTCTGATAGAGACTTCGTTAATACACAATTGTGCTTGAGTCCAATCGGTTGCAATCATCAAAATGCTCCACAATAGGGTTATAAGCTGCCAATTCTTATACATTCTTAGTTAGTTATAATCGAGTTTTGGTCTGGTGTGAATTGGTTCTGAAGTGTTTTTATATTCATAAGTCCATAGTCCGCAGTCGATAGTCGATAGTCTATAGTCTATAGTTGTAGTTTGTTTTTTACATGTTTGGGACGATGGATGTTTTGGTTCTGTTTGTGCTTTTGAGTCCATAGTCGATGGTCTATAGTCTATAGTTTTTTTGTGACTGGTGACTTTTTATATTTATGGGACGAAGGGGACGTTCGGTTCAATGCTGAAAATCCTATTAATTTTGTAATGAATCCTAAAAATTCTATTCCATTTTTGGGCTAGGAGAGAAAGGTTATTACTCTTTCATCGTGATGGGTCTCCCCGCTATTCGTTCTTATCACCTTTGTAGAGCAAATTCGTGAATTTGCTCTACAAAGGTGATACCACTACTATCAGGTCTAGATGGATTTGGAATATACTTCTTAGGACCAGTTATTTGAGGTTGGTATCATAAAAAAACCCGAAGAGTTACGATAACTTTCGGGTTTGTGATAATATGTATTTTAGGATATTATTCGTTTAATCTATCAAACAACTCTACATCTTCTACCCCTTGATTGTCAATGGTAGAAACTCTGTTTGGTAAGAATGCATTGGATACAAGGCTCAGTACGAGCAAACCAATGGCTAATCCCCAAGTCATTCTTTCGAGGAAGTCTGCTGTTTTTTGTACACCACCAAAAGCATTGGAGCCACCGCCGCCGCCGCCAAATCCAGCACCTAATCCACCCCCTTTGGGGTTTTGTACCAAAACGACAACTACTATCAACACGCAGATGATGACAATTAACATTGTAATAAAACTATACATGCTCTAATTATTTATTATTTTTTAAGCTCTTTAATTTTTCCTGCAAAATAAGCACTTTTTTTTGGATATTTCAAACTTAGTTTTTCATAAACTTTTATTGCCTTATTTACAGCCCCTTGTTTAACATATAAAAGCGCAATAGTTTCAGTGACACTCTCCATATCTTGTTTGGAGCTATTTTGAGCAGCTTCTTCCGCACTCAAGATGTTATCTTTCTGAAGTCGCTCATCCTCTCTATCTTCAATAAATTGATAGATTTCACTCATATTGGCTTTATCTGTTAACATCATTTGTTTGATGTCTTCATCAGAGTAATTCTCAATAGACTTAGGTGTTTGGGTTTTTAAGTTACGACTTTCATTAAAATCGTCAATCTTTTGTCTAATATTGTCTAATAAAGCATCCTCTGATTTTGTTTGGAAGTTGGTATTCATACGTAGTTTTTCTAAATCTTGGCTAACTGCCTCTTTGATATTTTGATTAGTTGAGGGAGTTTTCTTTTGTTGTTTTGCTTTCTTTTTTGCTAATAACTTAAGCTGAATCAGTTCTTTTTCGACTTCTTCAACAGGATTGGTTACTTCTTGAGATTTTTTTCTTTTAGGAAGTCTTACTTTTTTGGTTCTTTTGACCGTATTGATAACTTCTTGGGATATAGGCATCACTTTATTTTTAGTTGCCTCCAGTTGTACGGGTAAGTTGTCAATAGGTTTATTTAATAGGTTATAAAGTGTACTACGATTGGAAATATCAGTGGCAATTTGCGGCAAAATTTGTGCGGCTTGTTCTGGTTGTACCATCTGTGTTTTTTTAAGCAACAGCATTTTGAGTTGCTTAAAATGTGGGTATTGGTGAACAAGTCCTTGCAGCTCATCAATGCTGTATAGCTTGAGGTACTGTGGTTTCTTGAGCAATTCTATGATAGCCTTTTTTTCCATTGATATAGGAATTTGGTGATGGGTGTTACCAATTGACCAAAGCTTTGTTGAAAATGTCGCCAACTAGTTGTTCTGTGATATCCTCAATTAGCTCATCCTCTGCGTCTTTAAGGTTGATGTCTTTTTCAAAATCACTAAATCGGGAAAAAGTTTGATTCCATTCTTCTCCTGATAGTGTATTTTCAAATTTGACTTGTACCTTAATTGTCAGGCGGTTAAGGGCTGCAATATCGTTGCTTCCTGAAGCGGTTGGGGCAACAATATAGTCTACCACTGCTCCACTAAAGTTGAGATGTGCAGATTCATTGACCAACTCCAACTTGGTTTCGTTGAGCAGTTTATCTTGTAATTTTTCAGTAAGTACTTGGCTTAAAATTGGCGCAACAATGCGGGCTTTGTTGGGAAAATACTGGACATTCACTGTTTTGGCTCCTTCAGGGATATTGACTCCTGCCATTGAGTAAATGCCACAACTACTAATGATTAACCCAAATAATAATATTAGCCCAATTGATAAATTCTTTGTTAGGTTCATAAATTTAGTGGATTATTTGGATTTTTGGTAATAAAATGGGGAAAAAATTTCTTCTTTGGGGACGATGGGACGGTTTTGGTTCTGAGCGTGGAAATTTGACAACTTTTGGTTCATTTCTTGGTGAAAGTTGTCAAATTGCGGTTCATATGTGTTAGCATTTTTATTCGATGAGTTGGTATTCTTTTATTTTTCGGTATAGGGTTCTTTCGGAAATCCCTAAGTCGATGGCTGCATTCTTTCGTTTTCCTTTGTGCTTTTTTAGGGCTTTTTGGATGAGTTCTTTTTCTTTTTCGGCGATGGATAAGGACTCTTCTACCACTTCAGCGGTTTCCTCATGGGTGTAAGCAGCTCCAGGTGTTGCGCTTAATACGGGAATGGGACCGACAATCACTTCATCGGATGGGCTAACTGCTAAATGATGGTCATCTCCATCTGCAACCATTCCTTTGAAAATACCACTTTGAGCTAATTCTGCGGTTGATAGGCTGCCTTGTTCCGCCATTTGTAATAGAAATTGCTTGAGATCGTTGATGTCTTTTCGCATCTCAAATAGCAACTTATACATGATTTCTCTTTCGGACATGTTGCCTTGTTGTACATCTGGAATTGCCAACATGGGTAAGTGACGAGGTTGATTGCCAAATTCGGGTAAAAACTCTCTGAGTTCTTCGCTGTTTACTCGTCTATCTGAAGCTAGAACGGTGATCTTCTCCGCAATATTTTTTAGTTCCCGAACATTTCCCGGCCAATGATAGGATTTTAAGATTTGTTGGGCTTCTTCGTCTAGTGAGATGGGGCGAGAGCTGTGTTTTTCGGAGAAATCGTTGGTAAATTTTCGGAAAAGGAGATATACGTCTTCTTGTCTTTCACGGAGAGGTGGAACATGGATAGGGACGGTATTAAGGCGATAGTAAAGATCTTCTCTGAATTTTCCCTTACGAATGGCTTCTTTTAAATCTACATTGGTCGCTGCAATGATGCGAACGTTGGTTTTGAGGACTTTGGAGGAGCCTACTTTGATAAATTCGCCTGATTCTAAGATGCGAAGTAGACGGGATTGGGTGCCTAGTGGCATCTCTCCTATTTCGTCTAAAAAGATGCTTCCACCATCTGCATATTCAAAATAACCGACTCGCTTTTCGCTGGCTCCTGTGAAGGCTCCTTTTTCGTGTCCGAAGAGTTCGGAGTCAATGGTTCCTTCGGGGATGGCTCCGCAATTGACGGCAATGAAGTTGCTGTGTTTTCTGGCACTGAGTCCGTGTATGACTTTGGAGAAGACTTCTTTTCCGACTCCGCTTTCTCCGCTAATCAATACGCTTAGGTCGGTGGGGGCTACTTGGGTGGCTATGGTAAGGGAACGGTCGTATTCGGGGTCGTTGCCGATGATGCCGAAGCGTCTTTTTAAAGATAGTAATTCGCTCATTTGTTTGGGTACTTTTTGTGAGTGACGAGTGACTGGTGACGAGTGCTAAGGAGTTGTGTCTTTGACCAAATAGACCTGATAGTAGTGGTATTCGTGGGAAGCGTTGGCTGCCTAAAATGGGGCTACACGAATGAGAACGGATAGCAGGACTTTCTGTAACGATGAAAGAGTAATAACCGTTCTCTCCTAATAGAAAATATTATATAAGATAAATTTAATTGATTGAGATCAAAGGAATCCGTTCTCTTTATCAATCGGATTGCCTCTTCTTTTCGGAGTTAGCAATCCGATTGAAGCGATGCAGGTTTTCTTTGATTGTAAAATAGGTCAATGATTTTGGCAATCTTCGATGGATAACCTCCGATTTCATTCAAAGGAATCCTATAAATACTCGACTATCTCGCCTTTGAGAGTAGCTGATGTGCATTCATTGACTTTGACGGTGATGTATTGTCCGACTTGGGATTCGCCTTTTGGGAAAATAATCATCTTGTTTTGGTCATTTCTTCCACAGTAATCGTCTGGCGATTTTTTGGATACTTTTTCTACTAAGACTTTGAATGTTTTGCCTATATCGGCTTGGTTGCGCTCTAAAGAGTGTTGCATTTGTAGATCAATGATTTCTCTTAAACGTCTTTTTTTGGTCTCTAAAGGAATGTCGTCTTCGTATTTTCGGGCGGCTAAAGTGCCTGGTCGTTCGGAATAAAAGAACATATATGCCATCTCGTATTTGACATATTCCATCATAGAAAGGGTCTCTTGGTGTTCTTCTTCTGTCTCACTGCAAAAACCTGCTATGACATCGGTGGAAATGGCACAGTCTGGAATGATGCGACGAATGGCCTCTACTCTTTCTTTGTACCAGTCTCGGTCATAGGTACGATTCATTAAATCCAAAATACGGGAATTACCTGATTGAACGGGTAAGTGGATGTAATTGCAAATATTTTCATGCTTTGCCATTGTGTGTAAGACTTCATTGGTGATGTCTTTGGGATGGGAAGTCGAAAAACGGACTCGTAATTGTGGACTGACCAAAGCGGTCATTTCTAAAAGATGGGCAAAGTTGACTACTTCTTGGGTTTCGGGATTGGTCCATTTGTAAGAATCTACATTTTGCCCTAAAAGCGTCACTTCTTTATATCCTCTATCTAATAAATCTTGGGCTTCTGCAACAATGGAAAAAGCATTGCGGCTGCGCTCTCGTCCTCTCGTAAATGGAACTACACAGAAAGAACACATATTGTCGCATCCTCGCATAATGGAAATGAAAGCGGTCACTCCTGCATTGTCTAAACGGACAGGATTGATATTGGCATAGGTTTCTTCACGAGACAGTAATACATTGACGGCTTTTTGTCCTGTTTCGGCCTCTCCTACTAACTTAGGTAAATCTCGATAAGCATCAGGACCACATACGACATCTACCAGCTTTTCTTGTTCTAACAGTTTCGTTTTGAGTCGTTCTGCCATACAACCTAAAATCCCCACAATGGTATCACTATTTTGCTTTTTGACGACATTGAGTTCTTTGAGTCGTTTGCGAATTCGGTCTTCTGCTTTTTCACGAATGGAACAGGTATTGAGTAAAATCAGGTCTGCTTCCATGTAGTCTTTAGTGATGGCAAAACCTTCTTGGTTGAGAATGGAGGCGACGATCTCACTATCGCTAAAGTTCATTTGACAACCATAGCTTTCGATGTAAAACTTTTTGCCATTGTTTCCATAGACCTCTGCTTGTTGGGTCATTTCTAGTACTTCCCCTTGTCGGTTTTCTTCTAAGGGTGTGTTTTGATGTGGTGGTATGGTTGAATCTTTCATTTTTTGCAATTTATATTTCGTTGGCAAAGGTACGTATTCTATCATTAATATGCCAAAAAGTCGCTTAAAACTGACAGAATAACAGCAAATATCGCATTTTAGTTCAGTATTGGGCGTAAAAAAAGCACTAGAAACAAATGGTCTCTAGTGCTTTGGTTTGATAGAATCGAATTAACGATTACTACTGTTCTTAGTTTTTCTTATTAGGATCGGCTGTGATTTTATCAACTGCGTCTTGTGTTTTTTCAGCAGCGTTGATTACTGCACCACCTGCTTTACTAGCAGCACCTTTTACTGCACCACCTGCTTTGTTGGCAGCACCTTTTACCGCACCACCTGTTTTTTGAGCAGCATTTTTGATACCACCACCTACTTTGTTAGCAGCGTTTTTGAGACCGCCACCAGCTTTGTTGGCAGCACCTTTGATCGCACTACCTGTATTTTTAGCAGCATTGCCCATTTTATCGGCAGCGTTGCCTATTTTACCATTACTAGCGTTATTGATGGCATTGCCCGTATTTTTAGCAGCATTGCCCATTTTTTGGAGTGCATTTTTGGTAACTTTATCAGTTTGTTTACCAAAATTTTTGGCACCATTTTCAATTTTCTTGCCTGCTGAACCATCTCCTTTATTACTACAAGAAGTGAACATAACAGCGCAAGATAAAATCATTAGAAAGAATAATCGTTTCATCGTTTTTAAGATTTTTCGTTAGATAATATTTGTTCGTTGATAATTTCTAGTTATTGGAGTAAAAAAATGTGATTTGTCACTTTTTTGTATCACAAGATACGGATAAATCACTATCATTTAACTTTTTTATTAATATTTCAGCAACGATTAAAAAATAACTTCCGCATTTGGTAATGATCTTTTGATCCAATACTTCGTTAAAAATACTCGCCGTAGCCCTGCTATGACTGTGTTTTTTGCCTCGTCTTGACTCAAAATCTCTTTTCCCAAAATGCTGGACTTATTTTTTTAATCGTTACTAGTATGCCCCATTGTATTTTCTAAAGAACCATTCGAGGCTCAACATAGCTAAAATAATAAAGAATAGCCACTTTAGATTGATGACAGAACGTGTTTTGTAAGTATTGAACATCTTGGGTTTCATTTCTTTATGTTCCTTTATTTTGGCAGCTAATCCTGCTAAATCATTGACTCTTACGACCTCTCCCCCAAAGTTACTAGACAAGTTTTGTAACATGCCATGATCAGCCGTTGTTTGTACCGCTTCTAATAACAATTCTTTGACGGTAAATTTGCCACTAGATTTAAACTCTTTTCCATTATAAACGGCTTTTCCTACATAATCATAATCTCCCGTAGGCAACTGTCCCGCATCGAGTGTATAAGCACTGGCTGTCCTGCTAAAAGTAAAAGGATAGTCTTGTCCATCGGCATTGGTTACTCTTAGCGTTGCTTCAGGTTCATTAATCAACTCATAGCTATCATTGTAAAACTCTGCATCAAAAAAGATGTTTTCGTTTTCGTTGAATAAATTTTTAGGTTGATTGACTCTAAACTGTCGCTTATCGTTTTTGACCGCTAAATATTGAATGGTCTTGGAAACGAGGTTATTAATATTGACATGAGACTGGTTTTTGAGGTAATCATATACACGCCAACGCCAAAACCCTTCTCCACATAAAACGGCTGTTTTGTAGTTTTTAGATTGTTGAAGAATCCATAAAGGATAATCGGTATCTACCGAACCAATCTTTTGTTTGAACAATACTTGGGCAGTTGGAGAGGCTTCGTATTGAGCAAAAGGGGCTACCAATGGGGGAAAATCCTCTATTTTTTGAGCCTCTGTTCCCTCATAGGTAAAGAGGTTGAAAGAGCCATCATAGACGCTTTGCACATCGTTGGTTGAGTTGTTGGCTCCTGATATTTTAACAATGTCTTGTAACTTGTCTAAAGCTGCCATATTGGTTTGTGTTGTTGTAATAAACCAAGTGGGTATATTGGCAGATTTCAACTTATCTACTAGTGTTTTTCCGTCGTTCTTTTTGGAAGGAATCCCATGCAAAATGACTAAATTTTGGTCTTTGACATTGCCATCAAATTTATCTTGATAGACGATTTTAGCCTCATAATTTTTATTGGTTTCAATGGATTGTTTTAGGGCAGAAAGGTCTGGGTGTGGGCTGTTGGCCAGTATCAGTATTTTTTGTCTTCCTTCTAGAACATCCACATAAATTGTCTGGTAATTATTTGTTGTATTTTCTTCGTCTTTGATTTTGGTCAAAGTGATCGTAAACTGTCGAATCCCTGTTCTATCTGCATCTAAAATCACCTCTTCGGAAGTAAAGAAACGATCTTCTTTGATGGTAATGTTTTTAGAATGAACTTTGTTGGAGGTTCCTTTTCCTTTGTAAACATTCATAACCGTTGTACTTCCTTTGGCATTGAAGGCTGAAATATCGACTCTAATGGTAAATTTATCTCCTCGATAGGCAATTCGATTGTGAAGTACTTTGTCTATTCTCAAGTCTCTCGTAGGGGTTGTATCTCCCAATGCTACCGTATAAAGCGGTGCATCCATTTCAAAATTGCTGTAAATAGGGTTACTTCCTTCATTATAAATCCCATCGGTTGCCAAAATAACGGCTCCCACATTTTGATAGCTAAAACGATTATAAATATCCTCTAAGGTAGCGGATAGATTGGTGACTTTGCCTGTATAATTAGGCTCGGTTTCTTCTTTTAGCTTTCCATCAAATATAAAATGCTGGATTTCAGCATCTTCATTTAATGCCTCCACCAAATTTTGGATGCCTGCGCTATAATTGAGGGAATCTTGGTCTTTGAAGGTTTTAGCGATGGACTCGGAGTTGTCTTGGGCGATCACCACATAGGGTTTCTGGACTTCTGTAAAACGGTCTTTTATCAAAGGTGATAACAGAAGGGTGGCAATTGAGGTTGCGCCCAAAAAACGGAGTAAAGCCAAGAGTGGTATAAAGCGTTTTTGTGTTGTTGAGGCATCTTTGAATGTCTGGTCTCTGAAATAGAGGATGACTGCAAATAGGATGCCTAGTAGTACACATAAGCCTATCCACCAAAGGGGATATTGAAAAGTAAGGGATGAATTCATTTATGTAGCAATGAGTATTTTTTTGTTATAGAGACAGGTTGATAATGAGGTGCAGCCCAAAATTGTCGCACTAGTAATTTTTTGAGCGTTATTTGACCATTTTCATAACCATTTTCTGTGTGTTTTGACTGTCTATGTCCTTGTCTTCGCCAGACAGGCCTTACTTTTTCAGTCGAAAAAAAGTAAGCAAAATTCTCGCTAAATTTAATGTTCCTGTCACAAAGCCAACACTCCGCTACCGAAATTTAGCAAACCAACGCTTCTTTTTCGGTTCTGACTTGCCTTGATAATGTGAACTTGGAGTTTTTTTAAATTCAAGATTATAGAGAAATGCGTTATTACTGGGTGTTTATTGTGAATCCACCCTCTTTTATTCTCCCACCAGCGAGAGATACAGTTCGTGCTTTGACTATTTTTAAGAAAAGTATGTTTTTTTTGTTACTCTTCTTTTTTATTTTTAGGAGAGAACGGTTGGGCTTTCATCGCAATGGGGCTTCCTGCTATCCGTTCTTATTGCTGCTGCTTCTCCACAACCCACGCCAACACTCAACGCAGCAATACCACTACTATCAGGTCTAGTTGTTTGAGGTACCAACCAAATCACCTGTTTCTGGCTACCCGTCTAAGCTTGCCTAAAATCAAAGAATAGGTAAGTCGTTTAAATCGGATGAGTCTTCCTGTATGAACCAGCAATTCGATTGATTTAGATCATTAGACTCCTTTCTCTTTATCAATCGGATTGCCTCTTCTTGGCGTGGGTAGCAATCCGATTGAAGCGATATATTTTTTCTTTGATTGTAAAATGGGCAATCATCGTGGCAACTCTAGACGGGTAGCCCTATTTCTTATGACAGCGTTTAACGATTTTAGTACGTCTTTTTGGGGTTTGAATTTTCAAATTTTCCTTTTTTTCATTGAAACCGTCCTGTTTTTAACTTTTTTTAGGTTTTAAAACAATTTTTATTGTAGTCCTCCGCAAACACTAACGACTTGTCCTGTGACATAAGCTGATAAATCGGACGCAAGGAAAAGGGCTGTATTGGCGACATCTTCTCCTTCTCCTAATCGTTTTAACGGAATTTGGTTTAAATACGTTTCTTTTGTCTTTTCGTCCAACTTATCGGTCATATCGGTGGCGATAAATCCAGGAGCGATTACATTACAACGGATGTTGCGAGATCCCATCTCACGAGCAATGGATTTACTAAAGCCTATGATCCCTGCTTTGGAAGCTGCATAGTTGGCTTGACCTGCTTGTCCACTGATGCCAACGATGGAACTCATATTGATAATAGAACCTTGTCGTTGTTTCATCATAGGTCGCAATAATTGCTTGGTTAAATTAAATACGGATTTTAAGTTATTTTGGATAACCATGTCCCAATCTTCTTCTTTCATCCGTAACATGAGGTTATCACGAGTAATACCTGCATTGTTGACAAGGATGTCTATGTTTCCAAATTCTTCTAGTACTGTTTGGGTGAGCTTTTCGGTGGCTTCAAAGGAACTGGCATCGGATTGATAAGCTTGGGCTTGGATGCCATGTTGGGCTAGTGTATTTTGTAAAGCTTCGGCTTTTTCTTTGGAAGAATGGTAAGTAAAGGCGATGTTTGCACCTTGTTCTGCAAATTTTAGGGCAATGGCAGCACCAATTCCTCTGGAAGCTCCAGTGATAAGAGCTGTTTTTTCTGCTAATAGTTTCATTAAGCTTTGGAATTTTTGGGTGCAAAAATAGGAAAATTCTTTGTAAAGGGTTGTTTTTATAATTGTGAATTGTGAATTATAAATGGTGAATGATGGATTGTAAATTATAAATTTGTTTCATTTCTTGATTTTTTGTCCTGAAGTTTTATATATGATTTTTTAAAAATAAATTTTGATATGGATGATTTTATGAAATTGGCGATTGAGCAGGCTCGGAAGAGTTTGTCGGAGGGCGGTATTCCGATTGGGTCGGTGCTGGTGAAGAATGGTGAAGTGGTGGCTATGGGTCACAATAAACGGGTACAGGAACAGAATCCGATTTTGCATGGAGAAATGGATTGTATGAATAATGCTGGTCGGGTGGGCAGTTATCGGGATACGGTGATCTACTCGACCTTAATGCCTTGTTATATGTGTGCTGGAACAATTGTGCAGTTTCGGATTCCGAAGGTGATTGTGGGGGAATCGGTGACATTTGAAGGGGCAAGGGAATTTATGGAGTCGCATGGTGTGGAAGTGGTGGATTTGAATTTGATGGAGTGTGTGGATATGATGAAGCAGTTTATTGAGGAAAATCCGACGCTTTGGTTTGAGGA
>JAHDBB010000102.1 GCA_020630635.1 Chitinophagales bacterium | reverse complement strand
GACTTGTGGTGCCAAGCCAATGCGGTGATACCACTACTATCGGGGCTAGATCGTTAGGGACACAACAGAAGAGAACAGTATTTTTTATGACAAAAAAGATTTATGGGATTAGATTATACACAAGGCTGTGTCAATTTTAGAGATGTTGGAGCCTTTTTAAATTTGATAGCAGATAAAGTCATCTTTCCAGAAAATAAGATTTTTCGGGGAGGATCAATTGATTATGTCGAGAGCTTAGATGAAATCAATCATCCACAAACAATTGTGAATTTGAAAAATAGCCATGACGCTCAAGACTTTGATTTAGACTATTATCATTTTCCAATGGCAAATAAGATTGAAAAGTATGATACGACGCAAAAGGAAGTAAGGACTTGGCTCAATGAAATTATGAACATCTTTGAAGAGGATGAATTGAAATATCCTGTGTTGATTCATTGTTTGTCGGGTAAAGATAGAACGGGAATCGTGGTGGCAAGTTTGTTGTGGATTGCTGGTATTGACGAAGCATTTATTGTTGAAGAATATTTGTTGAGTGATGGAGAAGTGAAGGCGGAAAGGATTTTGCAAAGCTTGGAAGGGATCAAAAGTCATGCTAATTATTTTAATCGGGTGGACTTGGAGAAGGTGAGGAAAAACGTGTTCTTTAATGATGAATTATGAGTGGTAAATTATAAATGGTGGTTCTGTTTGTGAGAAGTAGAGACCGCAACGATCTAGCCCTGATAGTAGTAGTATAAATGCAATGCGTTGGCTACCTAAAACGTTGGCGCATTTATAAGAACGGATAGCAGGACTTTCTGTAACGACGAAGCATTGAACCTTTCGCTCCTAATAAAATAAAAAAATCGGATTACTCATCTTATCGACAAGCAATCCGATTATCATATCTGAATATAAAAACCTATTTTTGAACATTCAATTTTTGAGTATCAGAAAAGTCCTTGCCTTTGATCTCTACAAAGTAAACACCACTAGCAAAAGCTGCTACATCAATGCGATGTCCTACCGTATTGGGAGCTACTTTTTCTGTATAAATAGCCTCACCCAACGTATTGTAAATATTTACTTCGACTGCTTCATTTATAGCATTTAAGTCTAAGTTGACAAAATCCTTTGTTGGATTGGGATAGATACTCCATTGTTGTGGAATGATTTGAGAGAAAAGACTGGTATTGGTGGTATCTGTTTCCATCGTGTCTATCTCCATCGTATCCACAGGCATTTCTAAAAGATCACTAATGTCGCCTACCAAATATTGGATAAAGAGACCAAACATTTCATCTTCCGTTGTCAAACCAAAGTTGACTGTACTTCCACTCGTGTTGTTGTAGAGTGCTTCGATATGTAAACCATCATTGGCTAGAACAGATAGAAATGGTGGATCAAAGACTCTAAACGCAGGCTCTGCATAATTGTAAGAACCAATATTGGCAGAATAATCTAAGTTGTAATATCCTTCATAAACTTGTTCGCCAACAGTACCTCCATCTTGACGATAAATATCGAAGTCTACACCATATTGGTGTGTATGTGCGCCCAATGTCCAGATATGAACGCTATCATTTGCCGCTGCCTCATTAAAGTTGTCATAATCCCATTCAAATTGATGTTCGCCTGGAGGAATGACCAAACTCAATGGATTGTATAGATCAAACTCTGAATGCATTTCGTGACTAGCCGTTCCTACTGGTTGGGTATAAACGTTTACATAAATTTCAGCAGGTAAAATAGCCGCATCGCTGTAATTGAGAATGTGGTAATTGAATTTTAAAACTTCATCAACATCCCAAGTATAAGCGGTTCCTTCTGGTAAGACCAAATCACGACTGTATGCCCATCCTCCAATCATTTTGGTGTCAGAAGTAATGGCTAAGGCTTCACCAGAAATAGAACTTGCAACACTCACTTCTAAAAGTCCATCGTCTTGATTATTTTCGGCTCCATCTTCAAACTTGAAGAATAAGAAGTGATGAGATTGCTGATTCATTATCACCTCAATTCTATTAATTTCCATTGGTTCTGGATTTTGCAATTCATAACGATAAACGTATTCTTTTTCTTGGTTGGGTTCCAAGAAAATAGGACCGAAATGTAACTGAAATCCTTCTGATGGGTCTGGTGCTGGTGGGGCATCAATGCGGTCTAATCCACCATCCACATAATACTCTTCCAAAATATCTGGATCAATATATTCTTCGTCATCATTGTTGGCACCAAATAAAATCCATTGTCGAATCAACTCGATTTTTTCATCAGCTATAGCTGCGCCCGTTGGCATATTTTGTCCTTGACCTGATTCTAAATCACTGTCTGCATGAAGCCCATAATTGACTTTACGATACAAAAAGCTTCTTGCAGGATCGCCAGGTTTGACTAATTTATAACCCTTTTCTTGCGCCTCTGCATTGAAAGGTTCTGCATTGATCAACTGATTGTAAATGTCAGTTGCACTTCCTGTAAAGTCTAATCCAGCAGCAGGTCCACTGGAGTCGTGGCAGCTACTGTAAGCGCAACTGGTGCTTAAAATGTTTCGGACTTCTCCCATCGTTCCTTGTGCGTGTAGGGAGCTGCCCACTAAAATCATTAAAAAGGTAAATAGTAATTTTTGTTTCATACAATTAAATCTATTTTTATTGAATTTTTTCTTGGGTAAGAATAATTGTAATAGATAGCTTAATGGAGTAGGGAACAGATATAGTGCTATCTATTTGGGCATAAGATACTAAATGAATGGGAAAAATGGATTAACAAAAGATAAGAAAGTATAGAAGAGTAGTGAGATGGACAAGTGATTCTTGCTTCTGTTTGTGTTTTGGATGGAGGCGACTTTTCAGGATGTTTTCTAACTTCTTACTGAATAAAGAAGTTAAAGTGTTTTTTATTATTGGGAGCGAAAAGTTCGTCTTTCATCGTGATGGAAAGTCCCGCTATTCGTTCTTATGGCTGCGGCTCGGCAAAACCAGTCAGGTTTTCAAAACCTGACTGGTTTTGACTAGGCTTCGGGCAGCCATACCACTGCTATCGGGGCTATTTGGGTTAAGGTCTGAACTTCTTAGTTCCAGTAGTATTTCGTGTAGCTCAATCCTAAAGAATTGAGTAAAGCTATTCTTTTTTGGTTAAAATTTTAGAATATTAAGTATTCGATCTACTACGTTTTGCTTTCCAATTTGGCTTGGGTTCTTTCTTTTTCAGCGATGAGTTTTCGTTGGTAACGTCCTTGTACGACATCGACAATGACCAGAATGAATAAGATAAAGTAGAAGGTGGTTTTATTCATTGGGGTGATTTCGTTGCCCAATATTTCTAAGTGGGCGAGGTGTCCGCCTTCGGTCAACAGCATGATGCCGACTAAGAAAAGGATAAATAACCCCAATACTTCGTACATTCGATTTTTCTTTAAGAAGTTGGAGACTCTTTCGGACATCCAAATCATTAAGACACCACTTAGGATAATCGCAACTGCCATGACCCAAAATACATCCGTCAATGCAATGGCACTCAATATGGAGTCAAACGAAAAGACTAGGTTCATAATGATAATCATAGTGATGACTTTGCCCACAGAGGCGGAAGCCCCTTCATGATCATGGTCATCTTCTAAGGAAATCATATGCCATATTTCTTTCATAGAGGTGTAGATGATAAAAGCACCTCCTGCCAAAACAATAAGACTGTGTACATTGAAGTTACCTTCTATAAAACCGTTGTCATGAAAACCGAAGAGGGGAGTTTGGAATTTTTCGATGACACTGACTAACAAGAAAAGTAGGGCAATTCTTAAAAAGATGGCTAATCCAATTCCAATTTGACGCACCATTTGTTGCTTGTCTTCGGGCGCACGCTTGGATTCTAAAGAAATGTATAAAAGATTGTCAAAACCTAAGACCATTTGTAACATGACCAATAGTCCTAACGTAACAAAGTTTTCTATTGCAAAAGCTCCTTCCATTATTTGTAGAGTTTGTATTTGAATGACAATTGACTGGTGACTGATTGACTTTTGATGTTTTCCAGTCTTTTAAAATTTTTTAAGGGCTAAAATTACAATAAAGTAGGGGTTTTCTTCAATTCTATGTGAAATTTTATTTGTGGTCTGTTTTGTGGTATTGGGGCGATGGACATTTTGTGTTATTTTTGTGTTTTAGTGTCATAATTTATGCCAGATCGTCACTTTTGCCTCTTATTCTGGTCCTAAGAAGTCCTAAACTAAACCAAATAGACCCGATAGTAGTGGTATTCGTGTAGAAGCGTTGGCTTCGTAAAACGCTGGCAACACGAATAAGAACGGATAGCGGGTAGACCCTGCACGACGAAGCAGTTTGCCGTTCTCTCCTAAGAAGTAATAAAGTAAATTTTTAATATTATTCTTTTCTTGGAAAAGTGTATAAGAGTTTGATTTTCAGTATTAATTATATGTTTTTTAGTCTTTATGAGATAAAAAATTATACTATAAAAATGATGTAAGATAAGTGTAAATGTCTTACATTTGAAATTTATATTTTCATTGGAATTAACAAATACTAACAGCATTGTATAAATATATCACTTATATATTTTTCCTCTCTGTTGCTGTTCCTAATTGTTTGGTTGCACAATCATTGGTTGTGAATGAGTTTGTATCGGAGAATAGCACTTTAGCAGATATAGATGGAGAATATTCTGACTGGATTGAACTTTACAACAATGGTTCTGTCCCTGTCAACTTAGAAGGCTTTGGGCTTTCTGATCAGGAAAGTAATGTCCATAGATGGCAGTTTCCCAACATTGAACTAGCTCCCCAAGAATATTTATTGGTTTTTGCCTCAGGCAAGGATTATATGGATGGTGAGTTGCATACCAACTACTCTATTAAAATGGGAGGAGAATCCTTGATTTTGAGTGATGTAGATGGGAATGTAATTGATTATGTCGCCCCTCAATATTTGGAGGAAAATCATTCGTTTGCACGAACGGAAGATGGGGGAGGGGAATGGCGTGTTTTTTCAACTCCAAGTCCCAATGCCTCTAATGCTACAGGTGAAGTTTTGCCCCTTCCTAATGGATTGGTTATCAATGAATTTATGTCTAACAATGAAGGACATATTACCGATATTGAAGGAGAAACATCGGATTGGTTGGAATTGTATAATGCCAGTACTGAAAGTATTGATTTGTGGGATTATACCTTGACAGACGATGAAGAAGAATTGGATAAATGGAGCTTTCCTGACATAACATTGGGAGCAGGAGAGTTTTTATTGATTTTTGCTTCTGGCAATGAAGATATTGATGGCGAATTGCACACTAGCTTTAAGATAAAAGCAGAAGGAGAACCCTTGATTTTGAGCGATGATGAGGGCAATATCTTAGATCGTATTCCAAGCCAAAGTCTTTTACCTGATTATTCGGCTGGTCGCATTTTAGATGGAGGCAATGAACAAACCATTTTTCCTGTTTCAAGTCCAGGTGAATCCAATGAAAATAGTGTGCGTATTCAACCTGTTATCTTTTCAAAAGAAGCAGGACATTATCTTGAAAACTTTGACTTAAATGTCTATGTGCCAGAAGGCTTAGAAATTAGATATACTTTAGATGCAAGTGCGCCGAGTTTGGAATCAGATGTCTTTGTAACGCCTTTGACAATGGAATCTCGTGTAGGTGATCCCAATTATTATAGCCTTTTTCCTTGTACCGAAGAATCTTATGAACCAAACGGAGAAGTTTTTAAAATTAATATAGTCAGGGCGCAAGTTTTTGCGGGAGATGTTCCAGTTAGTCCAATTGCGACACGTACTTATATGGTAGATGACGATGATGATCGTTATGAGTTACCGATTATTTCGATTGTTTCTGATCCTGATAATTTATTTGACGATACAACAGGTATTTATGTACTGGGTTCTATGTATGATGGGGAAAGTAGTCAAACGATGAACTGTTTTCAGAAAGGGCGAGAATGGGAACGTCCCATGCACGTAGAAATGATTAATGAGACAGGAGAGCTAGAATTTGCAAGTCCTGGAGGTATTCGGATACATGGTGGAGGCAGTCGGCGAAATGCACAAAAAGCCTTTCGTTTATATGCTCGATCTGATTATGGAGAAGATCGCTTTGAATATCCATTTTTCGATGACAAACCCATAGACAGTTATAAGCGATTGGTATTAAGAGCGCAGTCTGCTTCCAATGATAGTTATTTGACAGATGAAGTCTCTAGCAACCTCATTCAACCCATAGACGTTGGAAGAATGGCCGTGAGACCTGTCGTTGTTTTTGTAGACGGAGAGTTTTGGGGTGTTTATCATATTCGAGAGCGAATGGACCGTTATTATTTAGAAGATAATTACGGAGTGAATGACGATGATCTGACTTTATTGGAAGACAATCCTTATACGGGAGGCTGTTGTTTGGAAGGAGATGCTGATGAATATATCAATGATGTATTGAGCTATGTGGAAGAAAATGATGTAGCAGACGATGCGATCTATCAAACCCTTTCAGAACGCATAGATATTGATAATTTTATAGACTATATGATTGCAGAATTTTATGTTTGCAATTATGATTGGCCTCGCAATAATGTAAAGCGTTGGAAAGCAGATGAGGAAGGTGCAAAATGGCAATGGCTATTTTTTGATATTGACTTTGGTCTGCGTTTTTATGAACGACCCTCCATTATCAATTACATAGATACTTTGACAAGTAATACCAGTTATACTTCCACCTTATTAGGAAGAAGCTTATTTGAGAATGAAGACTTTCAAAATCAATTTATCAGTCGTTTTGAATACCTATTGAACAACGTCTTTTTTAATCAAAGAGTTTATTGTGAAATAGAAAAACTCCAAGATCAAGTACGACCACACATGCAAGAATACTTTGATCGTTTTGCTGAATCAACGAATCTTTCTACTTGGGAAGGGAGAGTGGCTTCTATGAAAAACTATCCTGGCTTAAGACCTTGTTACTTACAAGAACAAATAGAAGAAAAATTTGGCGTGACCATTGAGATTGATTCCTGTTTTACCTTATCCAGTGATTTTACTTGTGCAGAAGGAGAAGTTGTTTTTGATGCAGCTCCTACTTCTTTAGTCAGTCCAACATTACCGATTGAACCAGCACCACAAGACGTTATTGTTCGCTTACAAAATGTCGGTTCAGAAACCTTAACTTCTGTCAAGATTAACTGTACCATCAATGATACGATTGAGGTACAATACGATTATGATGAAGCCAACTTGGTACAATATCAAGATGCCATCGTCAATTTAGGAACGTTTGATTTTGGAAGCCAAAACTCCTTTGAAATCAAAGTCTGGACGAGTTTGCCCAATGGAGTAGAAGATGAAAATCACGAAAATGATACGCTGTTTGTGAGCGATTATCCCAATTCTTTGGGAGGCGATTATATTGTTGATGAAGAAACAGGACAGTTTTCGACTTTAGAAAATGCTGTTGAATTTATCAATGACTTTGGAGTTGGAAGTACCGTTACATTTAATCTTGCATCAGGGATTTATGACCATTTCAGTTTAGAAGACTTTATGGGTAATGGTTGTAACAATCCTGTTATCTTTCAATCAGTATCAGGTGATAACAATGATGTTCTTATCAAAGCAGAAGACAGTGATTATGCGCTGGCATTAGCGGAAGGATTATCAGGTGTCCAATTTAAAAATATTACATTTATAGCAGATGAGTCTGTTATTTCATTGAATGGCAACAACTGTATTGAATTTAATAATTGTACCTTCTTGACGAATGGACAAACTTCTAGTATCAAAATCGTTGAAAGTTCTTTTAGCAATGCTAATTTTATCGACTGTTCTTTTCAAGGAGGAAGCAAAGGTATTCAATCAATGGGTAGTAGTATGCTCATCGAAAACAACACCTTTGAAGATCAAGAAAATGCGATTTGGTTGATTGATAGTGATGTCGAAATTAATCAAAATACGATTACTGGAAATGAAGGTTCTACAGCGATTTGGATAGATGGCAATTCTACTTTTGTCAATGCCAATCGTATTACGGGTTTTGACACAGGAATCAGCATTTTAGGAGGGATTACAGATGAAGTATTTATCGAAAATAACTTTATACAAGCTTATCAATTTGGTCTAAATACATTTAATACGATTGTCTTGGATGTAAGCCAAAATAATTTCTTGGTCAATGGCAGTATTATGAATAGTGTGGTGCTTGCATTGAGTGGCAATACCGAAGAAGAATTTCAAGCCAGTATTCGTTACAACAATGTGGTCAATACAGGGGGGAGTTGGTGTCTTTTATTGGATACAGCACCCTTTGAAAGTTTGACCTTTGAAGGCAATAACTTTTATACAACAGGTGCAGAAGTAATGGTCATAGATGATGTATTTTATGCGACGATTGAAGAAGTAAATGCCATCTTTGAAACCAATATTGCCGATTATTCTATGGATCCATTGTATACCAGCGAAAGCGATTTACACATCAACAATAGCGACTTATTTTATGCGTCAACCGCTTGTAGTGGCAACGATATAGATGGAGAAGAAAGAACGAATCCTTGCAGTATTGGAGCCGATGAAGTCAACTTTGGATTGGATATGGCTACCATCGAATTGGTAGCCCCAACGATGCCGATTACAGCAGGTGTACCACAAATTATCACGGTATTGGTCAAAAACTATGGTGAATTGTTCGTTAATAATTTCACTATTGCTTGGTCGGTCAATGATACGCTTAAAAACAGTTATAATTTGGCAGGTGTTAATATGGATAGTAATCAAGAAAGCAGCATTGACTTAGCGCAATATACCTTCCAAGAAGATATTTTATATACGGTCAAATTTTGGGTTGAAAGTCCCAATGACCAAACAGACCTAAATGCAACAAATGATACATTGACCTTGACCTTCCAAGCCTGCCTCAATCCTGCTGATTGTACCATGACGAATTTAGAGGTTTTAAATCTTCAAAACAACTTGCGTTTATATCCCAATCCAACAACAGATCGTTTATGCATTTATGACGGAGGCAAAGCGATCGACTTGATTCAGATTTGGTCCATTGCAGGCGAATTATTAATGGAAGATAGCAACAACTGTCAGGTATTGGATGTCAGTCATTTGCCCAAAGGTACGTATATTGCCAAAGTCCATCATGAAGGTGAAATCTTTATTCACAAGGTTGTCGTTTTGCCTTAAATTCAAAAACTACTTATCTTGCTTCAATCGGATTACTAACTCAAGATTTATTTAGTAATCCGATTAATTTAACTTCCTTCCACTCCTTTTCATCTCTTACCATTTTAAATTTCTTTAGGAGCGAAAAGTTCCTCTTTCATCGTCCTAGAAAGTCCCGCTATCCGTTCTTATCACCGCAGCAAACCCTATCGCAAGTCTTTTCGACTTTGTGGTCCAAAGCCAAGGCGGTGATACCACTTCTATCGGGGCTAGATGGTTTAGGACACAACTCCTTAGTACCAATATCAACACATCATAATATTTAATTATAAGTTGATCTAAATATTTGTTTTTTTAAAGGTCAATAGCCATGTAAGAACATTTTTAGATAAATACGTATATTTTTATGCGTTATTAATGGTTTTTGATAAAAATAAGATGGTTTTTTTTATAAAATTTTCCTCTGACACTTTAAAATCCTACCTTTTTCATACATTTGCAAATTGTATTTATACTAAGTATTAAAATGTGTCTTAGTAATCATATTCTTCAACCAAAAATGGTGAAAAAATAAGCTGTGTATTTTACATACACTTTATTTTCAAACCATTCCTAAAATCAAAAACCATGAAAAAGCTAATCT
This sequence comes from Chitinophagales bacterium, assembly GCA_020630635.1. Classification (GTDB taxonomy): domain Bacteria; phylum Bacteroidota; class Bacteroidia; order Chitinophagales; family UBA2359; genus JAHDBB01. The sequence goes on along the minus strand of JAHDBB010000102.1, from coordinate 4,432 downwards.
CTCTTTTATTGATGCTTTTCCTATCCGTTGGGTTATTGGCTCAAACCGAGTCACAAGAAAGTAGGGCCGCACAGATGACAGAGACTTTAAATCAAGTTTTGGAACTAGATGACCAACAAATTGAAAAAACACAATTGGTCAACTTGATCTGTGTAAAGATGGCAGATGAAATTCGAGATAAGTATGCTGCTGATCAAAAAATATTGGAGCAAAAAATCAAAGAAACACAAGTCCATCGAGATGAACGAGTCTTGAAGATATTAAATCCTACCCAACAAACAGCGTATCGTTCTACCTTAAAAGATGTCGCTCGTTTCAATAGTATTCCTGATAAAATAGCGGATCAAGAGTCCTTAGATGATTTAAGGATTGATGTGGCAAAAGTCGAAAAATTGGTCAGCGACCTCTATCAGTTTTAAACTGGGAAACAATGAAAAGTGTGTTGAAGTATTTGAGAAAACCAACTGGTACTAAGAAGTAATTTTCTCAACCATCTAGACCTGATAGTAGTGGTATGAATGCGGAAATATGACGTTTTTCTAAAAAATGTCATATTTGGAGTATTCATAAGAACGGATAGCAGGGAGACCTGTTGCGATGAAAGAGTAATAACCTTTCTCTCCTAGCCAAAAAAGGAATAGGATTATAAGATTTTTCGAGATAAATAGGATTACCAACCTACCAAAATTCAAGAACCGCACCGCACTATCAACTGTGGACTGATAAAAATATTCCTTCTCAATAAAAGTCGCCATCCACTTTCCACTCAAAATACTTCATACCTTTCTTTTCTTTATTCACTAGATTATTATTTAATCAAATCAATGAAAAAAACAAAAATGAGAACCTCTTATATATTTATAAATGGAATGATTTTAAGTCTGTTGTTACTTCTAAATGGTGAGGCATTAAAAGCCCAAACAGCAGCAGACGATCCTTGTACGGCTCCTGTTTTAATGCTAGGAGATTGTGTAACAGGAACCTTTGAAGGTTTAACCGAAACAACCACACCTGCGGGACCCACTGCTGGTTGTTTAGATGGTTCTGCTAATGGCGGATGGATAGGAGGCGGAGCTTGTCAAGATGCTTGGGTTGCCTATGTTGTTCCTGCTTCGGGTAATATTAACCTAGAAGTTAGTCAAACTTCGGCAGATGGAAGCTCGGATATGACGATGGCAGTCTATACAGGCTCATGTCCATCGACCTTTACCCAATACCAATGTAGTGGTGATGATGTAGGACTCTTACCTGCTATTAACATCAGTGATGTGGCACTTGCTGGACAAACTATTTATGTTCGTTTATGGGATTTTAATTGTAATCAAAATACAACTGACTTTGAAATTTGCTCTACCTTTTCTTACGATGTGATTACAGATGCAGATACAGAAGTAATGGTTGAATGTGGAGCAGAATACAACTTTTTTGATAGTGGTGGAACAGGACTCTATTCGGCAGGTGAAAACTATATGGTTACATTTACAGCTCCTGCTGGACAAGCTGTAAAAGCGCACTTTGATTGGTATGCAGGAGATGATGTTCAACAGATTGAGTTAGTAGCAACCAATCAAGGAGAAGTGATGGACTATTTGACCGTTTTAGATGGTGGAGCTGGTGCGCCTCCGATGGCGAATTATTACGGTGAAACAGATCGTTATCCACAGCCAGGAACCATCATTTCCACAGGCAATCAATTGACCTTTGTATTTTCTTCTGAAGCCGATAGTCCAACGGAACAAGGATGGCATGCACTCATTGAATGCTGCCCTCTTCCTCAAATATTTTCGGAAACGGTAACTTGTGGAATGCCCCTTACTTTTTCAGATGACGATTATAATGCCAATGGAACAGCGACTACTTATGGTGAAAATGAACACTGGATTGTATCGGTTTGTCCCGATGATCCGACCTCTTGTTTGACAGTTGATTTAGGGATGTTGGATTTAGGAACCAATATGGATTACCTATACGTTTATGATGGAGAATATGATATGGGAACCAATGCCATTAATGGAAATATAATGGGTGCGTTTACAGGTGGACGAACAGGAAGTACACCAACGAACTCTAATACTATGTCGCCCATTACATCAACTGTTGAAAATCCCGTTTTAGGTACAAATGGAGGCTGTTTGACCTTTAAGTTTGTAACAGGGAGCGATGATAATTTTTATGATGGAGTAGGAGGAACACCGATGTGGTCGCCTTTAGCTGGTTTTAGTGCCAGTGTTACTTGTAATGATGATTGTCGGGAACCCAATGGAAATGACGCTTGTGCCACTGCTACGGTCGTTCAACAAAATGAAATCCATGCAGGTTACAATATCAATATGTTTGGAGATGCAGATGCTACTGAACCACCTGTTTATGCAGGAGATTTTGTTGGTTGTGTAGATGCCTCTATTACAGTATTAGAAAATACCTTTTGGTATATGTTTACGGTTCCGATGGATGTATGTCCAGACGTACCAGCGGAAGTATTGATTACCAATGTCTCTTGTCAAAACTATAATCCAGGTGTAGGTATCCAAGTAGCCTTATATGAAACAGCAACTTGTATTGCACCAGGTTCTCCTGCCTCCGTTTGGGAAGGTGTCAAACAATATTGTGAAGATGCAGTCGTAACAGGTGAAACTTTGAGTTTTCCAACCTTAACACCAGGATCAACCTATTATATTATGATTGATGGATTTACTGGTCAACACTGTAATTGGGATATTGAGTTTAACTTATTTACGGAAGAAATAACGGACTTGACAGCGATGAGTCCAGGTCAAAATATCTGTACAGGTGATGAAATTACCTTGATGGCAACCTCGACAACGGATGTGGAGTTCGTTTATAGTGCTACTCAATTAGGTGATCCAATCAATGAAGCTTATAACTTATCAGGTGGCGCACAATCACTAGGAACTTCGACCGATTCAGATGGTACCAACGCAACTTTGGCAACAACAGCATTGACCAGTACAGGATGTGGACCAACGACCTATTACATTTATTCTGTCTTACCACAACCCTTGCCAGGAAATACCGTAAGTGCGATTTGTCGTCCATTTGCAGAAACCATTGTAACGGTCTATAATGATGTTCCTGTTACTGAACCAACAGCTTGTGATTTTACGGTGATGGTTGATGCACCTTGTACGGAAGGAAGCAATGCAGGAGAAATCATCGTAGAATACTCAATGGATGGCGGGATGACTTGGACAACTACACCACCAGCTAATCCAGCCAATGGAGACATGGTAATGTATCAAGCCTACCAAGTAGGAGCCGACTTTAATACAGCTAATATGCCTGAATGTGCGACAACGGGAACTTTAACGGCTGTTTGTGGCGCACCCAATTTGACGATTGTAAAAGCCAATGACCCTATGGGATTGGTTGGAATTGGCGATGTGATTACTTACACTGTTACCGTAACCAATGATGGAACAGAAGCCGCTAATAATGTAATTGTAACAGATTCAGCTCCTATGTTTACAACCTTAGTTGGAGGCTCTTTGATGTCTTCTTTAAGTGCAGGAGGAAGTGGTACGAATACTGAAACGAGTCCCAATGTACAAGTCGATGGATTTAATTTAGGTCCCAATGAATCTGTAACGATGACTTTTGAAGTAACGGTAGATGCTGGTACACCAGATGGTACAATCATTCCTAATGTGGCGAGTGTCGTATCGGATCAAACGCCACCAGAAGATTCTAACGAGGTAGATAATGAGGTGGAGGCAGACCCCGAGTTAGAGATTGTAAAGGCAAATAATCCAACAGGCTCGGTGGTAGAAGGTGAAACGATAACTTATACCTTAACCGTTACAAATGTAGGTTCTGCTGCTGCCAATAATGTAGATGTTACCGATGTTGCACCAGCGAATACGACTTATGTTCCTGGTTCAGCGACGGTTGTATCAGGTCCAGGTAGTGTGACAACAGAAGATCCCCTTTTGGTAGAAATTCCTGTATTTGATTATACCGCAGGAAATAATGAGGTCGTGATTACTTTCCAAGTGACGGTAGATGAAGGAACTCCTTCTGGTACCATTATTTTGAATACAGCGACTGTCTCTTCGGATGATACCCCACCAGAGGATTCCAATGAGGTGGATAATGATGTGATTTGTGAATGTGATGCAGACGGAGGGAAGTTTGATGATTAATTGATTCTTGGGACGATGTGACGTTTTTGAAAATGGGACGAAAGGGACGATTCGGTTCAGTTCTTGGCTTGGGGACAAAGGGATGTTTTTAAATGTTAAATATAAGTTGATTTGATTTATTAAAATTAACGTCCCTCACGTCACATTCGTCACTTCGTCACAACTTCTGATACTAAGAAGTCCAGACCTTTCAAAAATATCCCCGAATGGATTACATTCTAAAGCGGCTCAGTTTGTGAGAGGTGGAGACTGTGCAAAATAGCCCCGATAGG
>JAHDBB010000101.1:7671-14230 GCA_020630635.1 Chitinophagales bacterium | reverse complement strand
TAATATAAATCAATCGGATTGCTGGTTCAGGTGAAGCATAGCAATCCGATTGAAAAGACTTACCCTTTCTTTGATTTTTGGCAACTTTAGACGGGTAGCCGAAATGAATTAAGGCAAGTTGAAAATAATAAGATATTTATTTGATTGGAAGAAAAGGAGAAATAAGGATGGAGTGAGAAAGGGGCAAAAAAAAAGCTTAGGACTTAACTATTTTAAATCCTAAGCTCAACAAACACTAAACTATTACTGGAATGAATTAAACAATGCAAAGATAAGGCGACTTTCTGGCTATCGAAAACAGATTTTGCCCCTAATCTTACGTGTTCAAAGTAATAGTTAAGCTTAAAACCTAATTTCTAAGGTTCCTATTTTGGCTTTGTTGGGAAACCAAGCGTCTTGATCGGTCAATTGGACAACGCCATCTAATGTGCCGTCTGTTAAATTATAGGTGTCTAAAATGGCAGGATCTTCTTCCCAAACATCGTTGTCAGAATTTTGAATTACACCGTCTGGTTCATAGTCACCGACATGTAATAAAGCTGTTCCATCATCGGCTTCTACTTGTTGAAGATTGCCAAAGGCTTGTGTTATACCTGTGGTAAAATCATAACTCATCTCATTCTCTGCTTCGATGGCATCGGCAGAAAGTACGTCTAAATGATTTCTATGACGTATGAGTAAATAATAATCTTCTCCTGCTGATAAGTCTTCAAAAATAAGTGGTTCACCATCGGTATTGACAATCTCCCCATTGGTTAATAAAAAGGCTGCTTGTATTTCGACAGCATTTGTACCTGGATCGCCCGTCGAAGCAGGGGTACCTAAACGCATTTCGACTAAAACCCAATCTACTGTATTATTGGGAAAATCATTGGCGTTTGTCACTCCTTCATTTCCTGTATAATTCCAAGGACTTACATTATAAGGTTGCTCTAAAGGAATTAATTCTGATTCTTGTAAAGCATTGTTCATACTTCCAGTCGAAGAATTGTAATTGCCTTCTAAAAAGATTTTGGTATTTAGTTGAAACCCTTCGATGCAACTTTCATCTTCTTCACAAATCGCCTCTTCACAATCTGTCAAGCTATCACAATCATCGTCTTCATTGTTTCCACAAATTTCGGACATGGCTGGATTGATAGCTGCATCATCATCGTCACAGTCATCTGCATTTGCAACGTATCCGTTGGGTTGCTCACAATCTTCTATCGAATCATTTGCATCTCCAAAGTTATCATCATCGTTGTCTCGATACCAAGTTGTTTCATTGCAACCTGTGCCTGAAATACAGATGTTGTCTAAGTAGAGATTTTGCCCCCATTCTTCGGGAATAATTACTGTAAATCGGATCAGGACTTTAGAGCCTGTATAGCCGCCTAAATCAATACTTTCTGTTCGCCATTCTGAACAACTGGTCGGTTCCCAAGCCTCATCTGTTTCAAAACCTGATACGGTTGCTAAGTCGGCTTCTGTCTTGCTGTATAAGGTCGAAAAAGAAGTACCACAATCATCAGAAACAGCGACTTCTAAAATAGTTGAACGATTGACATAGGTTTGTTTATAAGCAAGATCAAATTCTAACTCGGCATCTGTATAATTGGTCAAATCAAAAGCTTCTGTTGTAAATGCATCAGTTGTTCCTGCCAAGCCGATATAGTTGAAATAACTATCATAACGAATAATATAGTCGTCGTTGCTTGAACAATCGGCATCTACAACATCAAAAGTCGTGACTCCATCGGCATTGTTAATGGTCCATTGAAAAGGTAAATTCCCTGTTTCTACATCGACACAATAAGGTACAGATTCGACAGGAATGGGTCCTCCTATGGTAATAGATGCAGATGCAGGAGAAGGACAAAAAGTATCTTCATCAATCAGTACAACACTATAATTTCCTGTTGTAAAAGTAGCGAGTTCTTGGTCATTTTCACCGATTAAAATATCGTTATCTTTGTACCATTGATAAGTATATTGAGAAAAACCACTAGGAATATTGCTTGCTTCTAAAATAGCTGGATCACTTCCACAAATATTTTGGCTAATCACCTCAATTTCTGGTTGTGGTGGCGCACAATCCAATTGACCAGAAAAACAGATATTGTCTAAAAATAAGGCTGGACCAAAGGAATAATAATCTGTTCCAAAAAGTTCATCTGTACTTAATTCAAAGCGAATAACGACTCTATTTTCTCCCACAAAATCGTCTAAGTCAATTACTTCATTCCGCCATTGATTACAGGAGTTGGGTTCCCAATAAACAGTGTCTTGTAAAGTGCCAACCGTAGCCAGTTCTGCGCCTGTTTTTCCGCCTCCAAAAACAGAAGTAAAGTTGTCTCCACAATCATCAGATATTTGTACATCTAAGATCGTATTGAGATTGCCAAATAAAGATTGCTTGTAAGCAACATCAAAGGATAAAGTTGCTGAATTATAGTCGCTTAAATCAAAAGCAAAACTTTCTAAAATATCCGTAGTTGAGTTATCGAATAAAAAGAAGGCTGTTGTATTGTATCTAAGTACATTGTCTCCATTACTGGCACAGGTTCCTAATGCATGAGGTTCTAATGTTGCTAAACCATCAGGGTTAATGATTTTCCAATCGGTTAAAAAAACGCCATTTTCAACATCAATACATTCAAAGGTTTCATTGGGTCGAGGTGCATCATAAGTTGTCACATCACTACATAAGCCACTGTTATCATCGGGATCAAAAACACTTACTTCAATATTAGAAGTCCCAAAATCTTGGTCTTGTATAAACGTAATAATTTGTGGACTTTCTTCAAAGGTTTGAGGATAATTTACACCATCAATAATGAGGTTAAAGTCATCACCGATGTCACTTAAATGTTCAATGGTAATAATGACCTCATAGTCTTCATCTACACATAAATTTGTTGTTATATCGGCAATATGAAGACAAGCACAAGATGCTAAACAAGTACGAGATTCTATGTGATCTACAATCGAATTAAAAGAATTGGAACTCCAAGTATTGGTATTACTTAGCACCGCATCCATTATATCCCCTGTGGGTGGTTCATTGTGAAAGGCTCCAAAATTGTGTCCTATCTCATGAGCCATCAAAACTCTTGTAAATGCAGCATTTCCTAAGTAAAAGTTTTCGACTACGGTGTAACGATTATTTTCACAAACAGAACCTATAAATGCACGCCCTGTTCCTGCTGGATTATAATCGGGAAAACCTGAATCTACATTGAGTCCTGTCAATAAAATAGCGATGTCATGTTCAATGGATAAACTACTTTGCGCCCAATCTCTAAAGTCATCTAAGAGATCATCTACATTGATAACTGAATCATCCGAATTGCCTGTTGGCCAAGGATGGTCATTGGGTCCAGAAGTAACTATGACAAATAAGTCAGATAAGTCAAATTGGATATTGTACATTTCATAATTCGCTTCGGCATTGTTGAGACCACCTGTGAAGTAGTTGATGACATCATCCGTATCTGCACCTACACTTTGATACATTTCATAATCGGCAGCACCAACGATTTGAGTGATTTTACAATCAGCCGTTCCAATTTCAAAATCTTTTAAAGAGGCTGTTTGTTGCTGGATATTTTGGTGAATTAAGTCTTTTTGATAACAAGCAAATGGCGTTTCTTTGACTGCATTTTTTTCATAGACGATATAAATATCCTCTTGGTCTTCAACAGGTTCTATGTAGTAGGTTTGATCCCCTATTTCCCAAAAACCATAGATAAAATTTTCATTAACTGTTAATCGTATTTTGCCACCTTCATTTTTTAAAACAAAGCCTTGATAAGTTTTAGCAGTACTGCGATATACATTAGGCTGAAGTTGTTTTTTTTGAGAAGCTGTTTCGCTGATTAAATCATTTTGATATAGATGCCAAGTAAAAGAACCAAAATCATCTAGATGTAGAATGAGATAGTCTGGATAATTGGGATTTTGTAGTGTTTCGTATAGCTGTTTTGAATCAATCCGAAATAGGTTAAATTCTTGGATTTTCTTTTGCAAGTCAGTTTTTAAATTTACCTGCTCACTAGTTATTTGTGGATATATGGTTTGTTTATTAGCAAAGAGTGGTGTACTGAGGATTAAGCACATCAACAGTAAGCAGAGGGAAGCTTTTCCTTTCATTATTTTAAAGTTTGATGAATAAAAGTAGGGAAATAGTGAGAAATAACAGTTTCTTCAAATATAACGTTTCTTGGAAGGGGATGCAATGTTTTTTAGGTAGTTGGTGACAAACAATACAATTGACAATTTTTCCATTTACCCACTTATTCACCTGATTTTCAGATTCTTTTGTTGGTTTTACGTGAATTTTGGATTAGCAAAACTCTAAATTATTGATTTACAATTTGTTATAGTTTTAAAATCAAATCAAAACCGAAAAAGAAGCGTTAGCATGCTAAACTTGGGGGTGGCGGGGCGTTGACTTTGCGCCAGGAACCATAAGTTTAGCGAGATTTTTGCGACAGGAACGCCCAGTTTTTTTATCGAACGTGAATTTTGGATTAGCAAAACTCTAAATGATTGATTTGTAGGTTCTTATGATTTTTTTGTCAAATTAGAACCGAAAAAGAAGCGTTGGCTTGCTAAATTTCGGTAGCGGGGCGAGGGCTTTGTGCTAGGAACATTAAATTTAGCGAGAATTTTGCTTCCTTTTTTTCGACTGAAAAAGGAAGGCCTGTCTGGCGAAGACAAGGAAATGAACAGTCAAAACGCACAGAAAACGGTTTACAAAACACCTCACAAAAAGTACTGTTTTAATCCGAAATTCACGTTATCGACTGAAAAAGGAAGGTCCGTCTGGCGAAGACAAGGAAAGCCAGCAGTAAAAGCACATAAAAGAATGGTTTACAAAACATCCACAAAAAACACCTTTTTAATCCGAAATTCACGTTGGTTTTAGGAGCGAAAGGTTCCCTACTTCGTCGCAACGGAAAGTCCCGCTATCCGTTCTTATAAATGTGCCAACGTTTTAGGCAGCCAACGCATTACATTTATACCACTCCTATCGGGGCTAGTTCGTTGAGGTCTCAACCCAAAATAAAATGATGGTCTCACAGTCCTTTTTGTGATGGATTGATATAAAAAAATCCCAAAGCTTAAAAGAAAGCTTTGGGATTAAATTTGTCAAATAATTATTTTATACAAATTACATTTTAACCAATTTTCTCATTGTCATTTCACCTCTCACTTGAACCGATATAAAATACAAACCTTTTGGAAGAGTGGATAAATCAAATTGTACAGTATTTTGTCCTTTTTGAGCCAAGATTCGTTGTTGACTAACAATCATTCCATCAAGAGCAGTTAATTGAATGGCTGCTTCTAAATTATAGTTGGAAAAGAAATTCACCTGCACCCTATCTTTGGTTGGATTCGGTAAAACAGTCATTTCACCCACTATATCTGATGTATTATCTATACGACTTCCATTACCTTCCACACAAGCTGTTACCGTTCCAAAATCAATAAACATTGAACTTTGTGTACTACCATCATAAATATCTTGAAGACTAACAGATACAGATTGAACTTCACCAGAGATGTTGACATTAACAGCGCTAGTATTGGCTCCACTATAAACTCCATAAGTTTGTGTTGTTCCTGTTTCATCCACATAAGTTACACTAACTTGTTCAATGTATCTTCTTGAAGCTTTTCCAGAAAGTTTTTGATTGATATTAGCAATACTAAAAGAAACATCAGTAGTATTGACAGGAAAACTCAAGGTGGTCGAGTTGCTACCCGAACCTGATTTAGTCAATGGATTGGCTGAAAAATTGAAAGAAGTATTGATACAGCCGCTGTTACCACCATTATTCGTATCACAAGCATCAGGTGTACCATCTCCATCTGTATCTATTGTATCATCTCCACTGGCACAAACATCATTGGCATCACAAACGCCATCTCCATCACTATCTTGATAAGTTCCAACACAGTTACAATTGCTATCATATACATCTCCTGTAGTGCAACTATCTCCATCATTACAACTTTGTCCTATTGTCGTACAGCCTCCACCAGTACCAGAGTCTCCACCTTCACAAGAACTAACATCTGTAAAGCTAATATTCATATTAGAGGAACCAGAGTTTCCATCTAAAATATCCGTTAAACTAATCGTAATCGACTGAACTTCACCAGCAATGCTGATATTTGCAGTACTAGTATTGGCTCCACTATAAACGCCATAGGTTTGTGTTGTTCCTGCTCCATCAACATAAGTAACTGTTACCTGCTCAATGTATTTCTTATGGTTGGGTCCATTGAGTTTTTGATTGATATTGGAAATAGTAAAGGATGCATCTTGATGTGTACCTGTCAAACTCAAAGTGGTTGAATTAGAACCAGAACCAGCGTGTGTTAGCGGATTACTTGGAAAAGCATTGATTGCATTAGTACATCCTACATCTCCCGTATCATTGGCATCACAGATACCATCACTATCACTATCTTGGAAAGTTCCTACACAGTTACAATTGGCATCAAAAACATCATTTACAGTACAAGCATCTCCATCATCACAAGCTGTGCCGTTAAGAGCTCC
>JAHDBB010000101.1:0-7571 GCA_020630635.1 Chitinophagales bacterium | reverse complement strand
ACCAACTTGATAACCTAAGTTGATAATGTCCCAAGTAAAGGAATAATATCTCCACTTATTATTGGTATCTTCTATTTTGAGTTTTACATTATAGGTTCCCAATTGAGTTGGTGTTCCAGATATTTCTCCTGTCGAACTATTTATATTTAACCCTGTTGGTAAACCTGAGATAGCAGAAAAAGTCATCGCATCACCATCTGGATCATAAGCATCCACAATGTAAGATGTTGGCACATTAATTTCCGATATTTGATTTTCGCTATCTACTACAGGACGTAAATCACAACCTTGAAACAAGCCTGCTGTATCCCAAACATAATGCAAGTTTGCTAGGTCATCTAATAATGTCAAATCATAAGCAACTTCTTCCTCCCATCCTGCAATTCTATTATTAATAAAATTGGGAACATTAGATAAAGTTAATGTTTCAGAATAAGCAGCCAATTCTGCTGAAATAACTGTTTCAAGTATGCTTTTCCACTCATTCATTCTACTTTTGGCTCTATTAACTGTTAAAGCTCCTGATCCACAGAAGTATTTAGCTGTAAATTCAAATACTTCTTGTTCAAATTCAGGGTCCTCTAACCAATCATAAAAGAAAGGTAATAAAGCATCTTCATCATAGTAGCCAGGAACACCAACATCCCACTCCCAACTGAAGTAAAAATCACTAATATCACTCGCAATTACCTTATAAGGAGCATCAGGATTCGTATCTGAACCTATGATTCTAAATTCTTTTTCACCATAGCCATTAAGCATAGTCTCTATGAGTGTTTGACCTAGTACAGAATTGGGGTCAAGAAGATCTTTATAGGTCTGGTACGTGCTTCCTGTATTATTTAATGCATCATCTACCATCGTTTCCCAAGTACTGGTTGATCCATTAGCTATAATGTAATTCCAAGGATCTCTATAGTCTGCTTTTAAAGCGTTTATGTCTTTTGCATCTACACCTGAGTAGCTCTCATAGAAGTTATGATCAAATTTTTCTCTCAATGAAAAAACACCTCTATAATTTCCATTAACAAACAAATTGACATATACAGAATGAGGAGCCATTTGTCCTAATTCAATCCTCATACTATTTATCCACTGTTCTGAAAGATTGGTTTCGCCATAAGTTATATTTTCATAGTAGTTACCACGTAATTCAAATTTTCTGAATTTATTGGTAGGCTCAGAATAACCCTGTGGGTAGGTTTCAAAAATCGGATATTCTAAATATTTTTGACTATAAGCCGCATCAAAATGTACTCTAAAATTTCTTTTGTATTTGTTGGTTGTTGTTTCACCGAAAACATTCACGCCAGCATAAGTAGAAAACCCTTCTTTGTTGTTTCCTAAAGAATCTTTTTCTACCCAATCAATCATCATGGGTTCTTTATCACATACTTTATCAAGATCATACCCTTGACATTCTGGAAGCGTTTGGTCATCGGTTTGAATTGAAATAACAGGTAACTCACTTATACCTTCATAATAACTACCCCCAAACATATAATTTGGAAAAACATAGCTAAAACTAATTTCATCTGAATCGGCATAATTAGATAAAAAGGCTTTTGCTCGTAAAGTAACAACACCACTACTATCAGGATTAATAGTAACACCTCCTACATAAATTGAGCTTGACAGAGTTACAGGAGTGCCATCCAAAGTATACCTAATAGTCGCATTCACATTGCTAGATGTCAATGTTTCAGTTATGGTAGTGTTATAAAAACCTCTGCCTAAGGTAGCTGTAAGACTAGCAACTTTTCCTACATAACCAGTACCATTGGCATTGTTAAATGTTGGGGTATCAAAATAGTTAAATTGACCATTTGTAGTGAGTCCATAACTCAATTTGTTATATTGGGCAGGATAGTTTGCTTCAAATATAAGATTGTTTTGCTCATCATATAACCCAAGATATTCTCCCTTATTACTCAACTTAAAGTTAGTATGTAACTGGCTTCCATTTTTGTTTTTGCCACTTGCCCAAATAGTTAAATAACCATTGGCTGGAATGTTAACACCTGTTGGAATATTCCATTTTTCATTACTATCCATTAACGTCCAACCTCCTAAATCTACCGTCGAATTGGTTGTATTAAATAACTCAATAAAATCTGGAGACTCGCCATCTTCGTCATACAAATTTGTTATTGACCCATAATTGGCTGTTAGTATTTCATTAATGACTACACTAGCCGGTTGACAATTTCCATCATTATTTGCATCTATATTATAGGCAGAATTTGGACAGGAATCTAAGGCATCACAAATACCGTCATTATCCGAATCTGGATCACCTGTTAAGCATTGCCCATTTGATATTATGGGACATATGAGAATTAAAAGGAAAATGGATATTTTATTAAGTGTAGAAATTGTTTTAAATAACATTAAATTCATTTTTTTTACAATTAAAAATAAAGTAATCCATTTGGGCTTTGAAAATTTTTGATTGCTGTTGTCAAAAGTGATATTGAAACGTTGCGTTTTCTCTTTTTTATCAAAAAATTTTCTTTGCCGAAATGTTTGGACATAAGTATCTGAAACTAAATAGTCAACACATTTTATGAGTGCCTTTTTTTCATAATCCAGCGTTATTTTTCACGACGATAGAAGATCTATCCCATTTGTGAAAACAACTTGGTCTCATAAAAAAATAGGCTGGCTCAAAAATGACGATTATTTACGCAGATGTACTTAAAAATAGGCATTGGTGATAACTCACCTTTATTATAAAAATTTGTAAAATGAGGGAAATGAAAAGGCAAATTTCTTTATGCCTTTTTACTTAATGTTGTTTCTTAGTGAAAGATCAGAAATAAACTATTCCAAAATGAGACTAAGAGATTTTTAGATTTTTAAGGCGAAAAACGGAGTCATAGCAGGGCTACGACGAGTATTTTCAACGCCAAAAATCGGAAAATGTCGATGTCACATGGAATAAGTTATTTTTGTTGTTTCACTTAGACATAGAAATGACCTTAGATGTGTAGTTTACACCTTTAGCATTAAATCCGTAAAACGGGGGAGACAAATAAACAAATTTTCTTATACCTTTTTGCTTAGATATAAAAATAATACTTAGGTGTGTAGTTTTACACCTTTATTATGAAATTTGTAAAATTAGGGAAGAGTAAGAAGACTATTTATCTATTTATGTTTATGAGCATAATTGTTTAGACATAAAAATAATACTTTTATATATGTATTGAGAAATCAGGGGGGATAAAATTACAAATAGCCATATGACCACAAAACTAATTTAAATTTTCATTAAATGCAATACTTTGAAAACTTTTTAGAAATAAATGACAACTAATATTATGCTTTATCAACTTATTATCAATCAAATAAATATCAATTTATTATTTCTATAAAGCTGTAAGATTGGAACTAAGAAGTCCTTTCCACAACCAACTAGCCCCGATAGTAACGGCTATGGCGAAAGCTTGGCTTTCCCACAAGTCAAAAAGACCTACGGTATTTGCGAGGCTTCGCCATAATAGTGGATAGCGGGAAGCCCTATTACGACGAAGCTCCGAACCATTCGCTCCTAATAAAAAACTCACTTACCCAACCCAATAATCCGTCTAACATGCCAAATACTCTTATACCCAAATCCCCAGCGATTGTCTTGAATTTGCCCTTCTTCTCGTTCCCAAAAATGAAGGTTGGAAACAGGGTAAAGATAACCAAAATGATAGGCGGTATGCCCTACTCGTTGAGTCGTCAATAAAGGAATATCGTAGGCATATTGTGCTTCTCGGTTTTTGACAATTTTCAAGGCTTGTTGTCGAATATTGGCAGCTTTGTTGAGGTCTTTTAAATGATTGGAATTTCGTTTTTCTAACTTTGATTTTCGATGTTCAACGATGGCATTTAGACAATGATGACGATGTTTGGCTCGCAGTCCTGTTATCCTTAATCCATCTTGTAATTCTTCCCATAAGGCTTGTTGTTGTTTTTCATCAAAAGAAATATCCCACATTTTTTTCAAGACTTTTTCATTGGCTTCATAAAATTGTTGGAGGGGTTCGATGGCTTCATTTTGGAGACTGTCTAAGATGACTTGATTCGCCTTTCTAAATAAGTCTTTGTATCGCCAACGAGGTCGAGGATGAAATTCTCTTATAAACATTTTAGGAACTTCATCTGTCACTGTTTGAGCGACTATATAACGCATCAACTCCTGGTCTTTGAGGTATTCATTTTGAAGGCTTAAAACTTCATTTACACCATTTACGGCATTTTTATCCTCAAAAATCAGTTCTAAACTTTCGGTAGGATTTAGTTTTTTTCCATAGTCCCAAGACCAACGAGCAATACTCCAATCGATCAACCAATAGCTCCACTCCCACCCTGATGAAAAGGTCAAATGTCCTGTAATGCCTTTTTGTTCCATCAATAAAATATCATTCAAGCGAGCCGATAAGTAAGGTAAAAGCAACATCGGAACGGAGTTGTCAAATGTGACCCAATAAGCGGATTCGGGAAAATACCAGGTTTCTCTTTGTGTTTGTTCCTTATCCATCAAATCTAACATATGCCTCAAATTTTCATTGCCATAAACGGGGGCTTTTTCTTCGGCAATTTCATAAAACATCACGGTATGAATCATCACCCCTCTTTCGCTATCTAATTGATTATCAGATTGATTTCCTTTATAATTTAAGACGGCATCGCCATGTTTAACGACATGCGCCCTTCCCATTATTTTAGTTTGATTGTCTCTTGCCCAACTTAAAATGACTTCTTGTAATTTTTCTCGTCTGCTAGCATTTCCTGCGGTATATTCTGTCGAAGAAAGTTCGATATTGTAAACATCCCAATCGGCTTTGGCTAATAAATCTAATGTATTGAGGACTTGTTTGGTTTTGGATTTAAAGGATGCAGGCGGGTTTTTATAAAGCATAAATGCTTTTTGTTGGATCATATGCAAGGAAATATCTAATCCCATAATGACACCTCGTTGATGACCATACTCAACCATTTTCTGAGCATACGAAATCCATTCATTTATATCTACACTGTTTAATAAATTAAACTCAAAATAATTTTGTCCATTTCGTGCCAACCAGTCAATATATTCCTTAACCATCGCTAATCCATCGGGAAAGTCTTGATCTAATAATGCTTCGGTTAATTCGATAGGATGCATGGTATGCAAATGAAAACCTCTTTTGACAAATCGCTCTTTTACCAACCAAGTCCATTCATTGGGCAATTGCCAAGTCGTCCATTCTGGGATAATGGTTTTGCGAGGATGATAAAACCGAAAGCCTAATTTTTCTTGTAAAAGGGCGTATAAGGCAGCCGCTATTCCCTCATAAGAATCACCAATAAGATCAAGGTGAATCTGTTCATTTTTTAATTTTGAACTCCATTGAAAATGGGTAGAAGGATAATAAAAATAGGGAACTTGATCTTTTTCTTGATGCTGGATTTTATCGAATAACGGTGCTTGAGGTAAGGGTAAATTGAGTTGAATGTCGGCTTTTTCATCATTGATCTTCACTGAACAATTGCATGCTTTTTCTAAGAGATTTTGAACATCTTGAATGGCTAGTTGAGTGACCGATTCTTCAAGAATTTTAGAGGAAGCATTGATGGAGATAGACCGATTGCTCCATACAATTAAAGGTAAGAATAAGACTAAAAAATAGCTTAATTTTAAAAATAGTTTTGGGTACATGTTGGTGTATTTTTATCCAGTTTGAGGACAAAAATAACAAAATTACCCATCTATCAAAACTTAGGGAATATTATAAACCATTGGATGCAACCAACCAGTTGTATTTCCACTAGGATCGTAAAACTTAAAACGAATTTGATAGTTGCCATCACTAGGATGTGTAAATGCACCACTACACATATAATGTCCGACTTCTACTCTATTTTTTTCGTGATAAGAAGTTGTTAAAAAGTAAACGGCTTTCTCGTTTGTTGTTAAGTCTGTCACTTCTGTCTCAATCAATAATTCGGATTGATCTTTTATGTCAAATTCAAAGGTGACATAATGTTCTGGTCCACAACCATATCTCATATAATGTTTGTCGATGGCTATGGGTTTTTTAATGATTTTGGGCATCTCCGTATCGCTTCCTTCTAAGACCGTCCATTCTATGGGTTCATACTCACTTTTATCGTGATTGTACCTTCTCAAATATTGAGCATGTTGCTTTGGTAAATTTTCAATTTTGAGTCTGTAAATTTCACCTGCTTTAAGTTTTTCTTTAGGTTGTAAAATTGCTTGCTCAATTCTCATTTGTCCCTTATGCGTTTCTTTTACGATTAAGGGAACTTTATGGGTTTCACTTTCCAGAAAGATGGGATACTTTGCATTTAATTCAGAAATTATTGCTTGTGACCTTTCATAAGCTCCCAGTACAATCCAACTATTTTGATAGATTTGCTTACCCATTGGAAACACCGATAAATTATGACTTGCACAATCCGCAAAGATATTTTGAGTAAGGAAAAATAAGGTCAATAGGATAAGGATTTTTTTCATGGTTTTTCTTTTTTAGGAGCGAATGGTTCGTTGCTTCGTCGTGATGGAAAGTCCCGCTATCCGTTCTTATAAATGCGCCAAGTTTTAGGTAGCCAACGCATTGGCATTTATACCACTACTATCGGGGCTATTTGGGTTAGGTCTCAACGTTGGTAACGCTTGCAAATTTCATTTTTACCAAAATTTTTAAACGAATATCTTTGGGCTTTTATTCTTTGGTGAGTAGTTCTTCTAATTTTTCTTCGATGACTTGTTTGACCACTCCTTTGACTTGGCTTCCTCCAATGACTAAATCTACGACACCATTTTGGTCGATAATGAAGTTGGTCGGATAACCTGCTACATTAAAGGCGGTCATATCATGGTTTTTGTCGGCAATGTGAAATTTGAAAGTTTTTTTGGTGAGAAAGTTTTTAAGGCTCTCGGCTTCGTCTAAGGAATAGGATAAAAAGACCACTTCTTCATTTCCTTCATACTTGTCAACGATGGTATTGAGTTCTGGCATTTCTCGAATGCAAGGAGGACAACCAATAAACCAAAAAGATAATACCACAACCTTGCCTTTTAAAGATTCAGCCGTAAAAGTTTCCCCTTCGATGGTGGTTAATTCAAAAGCAGGAACTGGCTTTTTATCCAAATCATATACTTTGGTAAATCGCTCACTATTTTCGGTAAACATTTTGAGCTTTAAGGGATCGGTTAATGGCTCTAATTTGATGGCATATTGATCCTCTTTTTGATAGATGGCTTTTTCGTGTTTGACAAAGCGATATTGTTCTATGTATTCGATGGACGAAATGGGTTCCCAATTTTCGTTGACATAGATGGTATTTTCGTTGATTTCAACAGAATCTAACATCTCGGAAAGGTCAATTCTGGTCCAGTCTTTTTTATTGAGGTCTTGGGCTTGTGTGAACTGGATGAAAATAAGGGAAAAAAGGAATGTATATAGGATTTTTTTTGACATGGGATAATATTTTTAAGGTGACTTGTGACGAGTGACAAGTGACGAGTGACTGGTGACGAGTGATTCAGTTCAGTTACTATAGGTTGAGTCTGC
>JAHDBB010000716.1 GCA_020630635.1 Chitinophagales bacterium | reverse complement strand
AATATAACATTTGCACATCCTTGGTTCTTTTTACTGTTATTGTTGGTTCCCTTTTTGCTGTTTTGGCAATGGAAAAAACATCGACAACAGTACGCAGAATTTAAAATGTCTTCTTTGGAAGCGGTTAAAGGACATCGTACCTTAAAAAGTCGTTTACGTCCCTTTTTGCCCCTTCTCAAAACATTGGCTTATACCTTCTTGGTGATTGCTTTGGCTCGTCCTCAAAATATGTTACAAGAAGAAAAAATCACAACAGAAGGAATTGACATTGTGATTGCGACAGATATTTCGGGCAGTATGTTGGCAAGGGATTTTCAACCAGACCGTTTGGAGGCTTCTAAAAATACAGCTATTGAGTTTGTCGAAAATCGAGAGCATGACCGAGTGGGATTAGTCGTATTTGCGGGCGAAAGTTTTACTCAATGTCCCATCACGACGGATCATGGTATTTTGAAGAAACTGACATCGGATATTAAAAGTGGTCTGATTGAGGATGGAACAGCAATCGGGATGGGATTGGCGACGGCAGTGAATCGTTTGAAGGACAATGACTCAGAAAGTAAAGTCATCATCTTGCTCACCGATGGTGTGAATAATAAGGGCTTTATCGATCCTCGAACAGCCGCAGAAACTGCCAAAGAATTTGACATCAAGGTTTATACGATTGGGGTTGGTTCTAAAGGGATGGCTCCTTATCCGACTCGTGATATTTTTGGTAGAACAGTTTTACAAAATGTCGAGGTACAATTGGATGAGCAGTTGCTTCAAGAAATTGCAAAAATTACGGGAGGCAAATATTTTAGGGCAACCAATAATGTCGGATTGAAAAACATTTATGAGGAGATTGATAAGCTGGAGAAGACAGAAATCGAGGTGACATCCATCCGTCGTTATACCGAAAAGTTTCGGATTTTTGCACTCATCGCAGGATTGCTTTTATTATTAGATTTGATATTGAGACACACCATTTTTAGAGGTATTTTTTAATCGCTAACCTAAAACTTTAATGAATGTTTCGTTTTGAAAATGAACTATATTTATGGGGATTATTGTTGATTCCTATACTCATTCTGCTTTACTTTTTGGCGATGAGGTGGCGGCAGCATGCCCTTCAAAAATTTGGTGAATGGAACATTGTACAAAAACTCGTTCCTGATTTTTCCAACAATAAACAACGGGTCAAATTCATTTTGTATTTGTCGGCTTTGGCGTTTGTCATTTTGGGTTTGGCGAATCCCCAAATTGGGAGTAAGTTGGAAAAAGTGAAGCGGCAAGGAGTTGATGTGATGATTGCGATTGATGTGTCGAAAAGTATGTTGGCAGAGGACTTAAAACCGAATCGTTTAGAGGTTGCCAAACGGATTGTTTCTAAACTCATTGACCGATTGGGAAGTGATCGGGTGGGCTTAATTGTCTTTGCAGGCAATGCGTATTTGCAAATGCCTTTGACGATTGATTATGCAGCCGCTAAGATTTTCTTAAAGACGGTCAATACCAATATCGTTCCGACTCAAGGGACTTCTATCAGTCAAGCGATTGCATTGGCACAAGAAAGTTTTGACCAAGAACAGAAGAAGTTTAAGGCGATGGTTTTGATTACGGATGGAGAAAATCATGAGCCTGGTGCGATAACGGCGGCAGAAGAAGGAACAGATAATGGAATCATCATTCATACCTTGGGCATCGGGTCTGAAGAAGGTGCGCCAATCCCTGAATTTAGTCGGGGTAAACGCATCGGTTATAAAAAAGATAAAAATCAAGTCGTTATCAACTCGAAATTGGAGGAAGATATGTTGGTGGAGATTTCGGAGATTACGGACGGCAAATATTTTAGGGTGAAGGGTGCGCCTGGTGAAACGGCTCGCATTATTAGTGAGTTGGAAAATATGGAGAAAAAGGATTTTGAAGACCGAGTTTTCACCGATTACGAAGACCAGTTTCAATACTTTTTAGGTATTGCAATTTTATTGTTGCTCATTGAGTTTTTCATCTCTGAACGCAGTCGAGGTTGGTATAAGAATTGGAAGTTGTTTGGGAACTAGTGGCTTTTCGGTTCTTTTCGCAAGGGGTCCACAGCATTCGGCTATCAGCTTATGTTGTGATATTCGACCAATGTTTTTTTATTGGATTGAGTTTGATTAGGAGAGAACGGTTTTTCTTTCATCGCAATGGGTCTCCCTGCTATTCGTTCTTATCCTTCATCGTAGCAAATTCATGAATTTGCTCTACGATGGAGGATACCACTGCTATCAGGTCTA
>JAHDBB010000715.1 GCA_020630635.1 Chitinophagales bacterium | reverse complement strand
TAAAGAATGAAGTAAAAAATGTTTTTTTCCTTTAGGAGCGAAAGGTTTGTTCCTTCGTTGTGTAGGAAAGTCCCGCTATCCACTCTTATAAATGCGCCAACGTTTTAGGAAGCCATCGCATTGCATTTATACCGCTACTATCGGGGCTATTTTTGAAAGTTTAGAACGTATTGTAACTGAACCGCATTCGTGTATTTGTGGCAAAAAGTCAAGAATAGGACCAAAAATCCCAAAGATCACAAACAGAACCGCAACAATGGACAATTGACCATCGACTATGGACTAATAAAATCCTCCCAGCGTCCCAAATACAAAAACGAACCAAGAAAATATGAAAAATAAGCCCTCCATACATTTATCGGTAGTCAGTCCTGTCTATGGAGCCGCTACTTTGTTAGATGAATTAGTGGAGCGCATTATTTTGAGTATTGAACCGATCAGCCAATCTTATGAAATAGTCTTGGTAGATGATTGTGGACCTGATAATTCTTGGAAAAAGATACAAGCACAATGTCGGCAAAACCAAAAGATAAAAGGCTTGCGTTTAAGTCGAAACTTTGGACAACACTATGCGATTTCGGCAGGTTTGGATTATAGTCAAGGCGAATGGGTGATTGTGATGGATTGTGATTTACAGGACAAACCCGAAGAGATTGGAAAACTTTATCGAAAGGCACAGGAAGGCTATGAGATTGTATTGGCAAGACGGCATCGACGACAAGACAAATTTTTAAAGAAACTTTTATCTCGTTTATTTCATGCGACACTCTCTTATCTTACAGGAATAGAATACAATAATGAAGTTGCCAACTTTGGGATTTATCATCAAAAAGTAGTGAAGGCTATATCAGGATTAGATGAAAATATCCGATACTTTCCAGCAATGGTCAAATGGGTCGGTTTTCATAGCACAACGATTCCCGTAGAACATGCCCAACGTCCAGAAGGTGAAAGTAGTTACAATCTCAAAAAGCTATTGAATTTATCCATTGATATTATTTTGTCGTATTCAGATAAACCTTTGAGAATGACCGTGATGTTGGGATTAATCATATCAGCGAGTTCTTTACTCTTTTCTATTTTAGTAATTATCAAAACCATTCAAGGAGAAATGGAGTTGTTGGGAAATGCAGGGATTTTGATTTCAATATGGTTTTTAGCAGGATTGATTATTTTCTTATTGGGTATCATCGGATTATATGTAGGGAAGGTTTTTCAAGGAGTCAAAAATCGTCCCATCTATATCGTAAATGAAGCCGTTAATTTTGAGGAAAGATGAAAACAATAATCCAAGATTGCCCTTTTGATTCAGCACTTTTTGGTTATGCTGTAGGCAGTGTCTTTGTCGAAACGCTACAAAAAAAAGAACTCTATAAAATTATTGAAAAGGCAAAAGAAGATAAATATCATTTACTTTATTTGAAAAGTCGGGAGCTATTTGATTTTGAAATGGAAGGAGAAACCATCATCTTTGTAGACGAAAAAACAACTTTTAAAAAAATCATTCATCGCAACAGTATAATCAATGATACAGCGATTACTTTGGTCAAAAAATATTCTAAAGATTTATATGAATTGACTTTAGAAAGTGGTCATTCTTCCCGATTTAAAATAGACCCGAATTTTAAAAATGGTGAATTTGAAAAATTGTATCAATGCTGGTTGGAAAATTCTTTGAGTGGCGAGATTGCAGATAAGGTTTTTGTCGTAAATAATGCTATAGGAAAACCTTGTGGTCTATTGACTTTGGCGAAAAAAAAGGAGAAGGCGGTTATTGGATTGGTGGCGGTCAATGAGAAGAAAAAAGGCATCGGAAGACGATTGATTCAAGAGGCTTTTATACAAACACAACGTTGGGATTTGACTCAATTGGAGGTGACTACACAGGGACAGAATAAAGGAGCTTGTCGGTTTTACGAGGCTTGTGGATTTAAAAAAAAGGAAGTGGTTTATGTTTATCATTGGTGGAATAAAAGTTGATAGCAGTTCTTTTTGTGGTTATGGGACGACGGGACGTTTTTTAAAAGGGATGTAAGGGGATGTTTCGGTTCTTTTCGTGCTTTGGGGACGATGGGACGTTTTTCATTTTAATTGAAAAAATGAATCGAATACATTTCAAATATCGCCCCCTTTACGTCCCAAACATGTAGATATTGAACTGTTCGTTCCTTCGTCCCAATTTCTGGACCTAAGAAGTCGCTACCTCAACCAAATAGCCCCGATAGTAGTGGTATGAATGCAATGTGTTGGCTTCGTAAAACTTGGCAGCATTCATAAGAAC
>JAHDBB010000100.1:1647-14469 GCA_020630635.1 Chitinophagales bacterium | reverse complement strand
GTGACGGGTGATTAAAGCAAATCATTTTTTTACCACCTAATAAGAATCACCTAAGTTTTTTTACCACATAAGAGATATAAGGTTTTTTAATCAAAGACCAAAGAGTTTTAGTAATGGTTAAATAATAAATTCCTCATTTGTAACAAAGAGGTTTTTTGATGGATGAGGCAAAAAACGTAGTCATAGCAGGGCTAAGACGAGGCTTTTTAACGAAATACATCGGAAAGTATCGAAGTTAAAATGCGGAAGTTGTTTTTTTATCATTACTTATATCATTCTTTAGGATGATGCTATAAGAAACAAAAAACTGGCACTAAGAAGTCCAGACCTTAGCGAATTAGCCCCGATAGTAGTGGTATCTCCTTTGTAGAGCAAATTCGTGAATTTGCTCTACAAAGGAGATGAGAACGGATAGCGGGACTTGCCATTACGACGAAGCACCAATCATTCGCTCCTAATAAGAAAAGTTACTCTGTTACTACTCAATCATTACTAAAATGAGGCAATGGTTCAAGGTCCGAAGCTCTATTGGCTTTCTTAAAATCAGTCGCTATCCAAAATAAAGTACATGCATCCTCTTTTGTAAGAAGCTCTGATGCTTGAAAAAATAGACTTCCATCTTTCCCCACTATATTCCGAAAATAATGGTCTAACCTCTCAAGATCTCTCATTAAAAAATTGTCAAAATGGTTAAAAGTAAATAATAATTTTTGAGCCTTTTCCATTTGTTTTATATCTACTTGTTCAATGATTCTTTCTGCTAAATTGTCCCCTGTTTTGACCTGAATCCATCCAAAATTTGCTGTTCCTGTAGATTTTATAAAGTTGCAAAAATCTATAATATCTATGCAAAATAGTTTCGCTTTATTGTAAACAGTTGCGCCTATCTCTTTGACAAGTTGTACACTTCTATCTATGGCATTGAAGGATTTTTGATGACTGGGAACCACCAATAATAGATCGGTATGTTTTAGAAAAAAAGCGGATGCTTGGTTCGTGTATTCCCGTTTTGAAGGAGTGATAACAATACACATAATCACCTTATAAGAAAACATCATGGCGATTTCTTGAAACCTAAGATAGTCTTTTTTATTTCCTGACTGTACCACCACACACAAACCGACACAACCAGATTCAAAAATAAAGGTATTCATTCTTTTATCAAACTTGTCTTTATCATAAATATAGCATCGTTTCAGGATTTCCTCATCTTGTAATGATGGATGACGGAACACTTTTTTTCCAATTTCGCCAATTCCTATAAATTGAAATTGGTCAAAATAATAATATTCGTCAGAATTATCAATCTTCATTTCTTAGGGTACTTTTATAAAAAAAGCCAACCATTCCGAAGAACAGTTGGCTTATTTAGTGTTTCAAAGTAAAGGTATTTTAGAATCCAATGAGTTCCAAAGGTACTTTAATAACTTGGAATGGTAAGTCTAAAGGCGCTCCTGCCAATAAACTACCGACTTGTGCATTGGTTGTATAAACGCTATCACCATATATTGCAAGCGTTGCAATAGACGCTCCACTTATACATTCTTCTGCTTCTGTTCCTGCCACAATATCTGTTATCGTTGCACTCGTATAATCGCTATTTAATTCTGCTCGTAAAATAGTACCAGCAGGAGATGCCATCAATAAGGTATTGTCATCCACAAAGATGATTCCATCTGCACCAAAAGCAAATAAACTGGTATTGGTTTCTGTCCAATTAATAGTAACAACTTCTCCTGTCGTCTTATCTACTCTAAAAAGTCCAGTGGCTTGTGTTGTTTGGTCGCCAGCAAAAGAGACCACTATTAAATAGTTTCCAACATCTTCAATTCCATTAAGAGAATAACCTAAGCCTCCTGGTGCTGCTGGAAAATTGTTGGTCAAAATACTAGCTGCGGATAAGTCTGCTTCTACCTTAATAATTTGTGGAAATAAGGTATTAGTTAGATAAGCATTTCCTGCTGCATCTACAATCACATCATTGAAAAATGGCGCAACTGCTCCTACAATGTCCGTATGATCAAACGAAACCAATTCAGCTTGTGTAGTCAAGTCAATTGCTGTGATACGTCCTATAGGATTACCTGCAAAAGCACTATTGAGATCATTACTACAAACCCATAAACGATTATTGGTTTCATCTACGGTAAGACCAATGACATTGGGTAAGAAAATAGAATTGCCAGGAGGAATAAAATATTGAGCAACTCCATTGACTGTTTTTTGGATACTTCCTGTTGCGACACTTCCTGTATAAATATCTCCATTTCGTGCATCAATTGCAATGCCTTCTGGTGTATCAAAATCTCCATTCAAGGCAAATTTTTCTGTTTCGACAACTACATCACTTTCTAACTCACAACAACCATCTAATTCCGTAATGGTTCTAGGTCCAAAGTATTGTTGACAATCTGGTTGGTCAGGATCAGAAACGACCATATAGTACGTTCCTAAAGCATTGGGAGAATAGTAGGGACTTCCCGTAATTTCTGCTACCAACTGGTCTGTACTCGCATCGTACCAAGAATAAATTTCATTGCCATCTGTATAGAAGTCTGTTTCACCATATAAAGCTCCTTGTCTCAAAAGTGGCTTGTCTGTCAAGGAATCACATTCGACAAACATACGACATGGACTCACATGAAAAACATCTTCATCAATACCATCAATATCGGTATTTCGCATAATGATTTTGGACAACTTGGTATTGTGAATTTCTTGGATGTCGGCAGATGTATAAAGCGGATCAGTTTCATAATAAAAACGGTCTCCATCTCTTAAACGCTCAAATTGTGCTTTGAGAACAGCATGTAAGGTTGGACCAAAAATCTTGTTGGGCATATTGTCTTCACACATAAAACCAATCCAAGGATCAATATCATTGACATCATTGTTGTAAGCTTGTGCTAGATCATTTTGAATAGTTGGATCACTGCTAATATCTGCCATAGAAGTCGCTGGTTGCCCTGTATAATACGCTCTTACCGTATTGAAATCCGCTATTCCATGATCTCTTCCTCTTTGAAGATTCAATGAAATCAAATCTATTCCCATCACACTAAATGGTGTATTGATAAACAAGAAATTACGCAAAGCATCAATGATTTTTTGATCAAACTCTTGTTGAGGCTTCATCGCCATTCCTTTCAAAAAGGGATCAACATCATAGTACGCCACCTCTTGTGGCTTAAAGAAAGTTTCTAAAATCGGCATGCCACCTTCCATCATATCTTCACAGTCATTGCCCATCATCGTAAACGTGTCCGTCACAACGGTATGACCTAAACGATAAGCAGCCGTAGAAAAAATCGCTGCAATATCAGGTTGTACATTGTCATCATAACCTGCATAAGCATCCAATGAAATCTTTAAGGCTGGCAAAAATTCTCGGTAAGTAATGGATTGAATGATGGCTCCCACTTTTTTTCTAGCGGTTTGATACATCAACTCATCATCCGTCATGCCTTGTGCAATCAATTCATCACAAATGCGATTGTGTTCACGCATAAATAAGGTGTGCAACGATAATAAGCTCGCTTGTTCATTGGCTCGAATATCTCCTGCCACAAACATTTTATCACCATCTTCATCTCCAAACATACTAGGCGCATTGGGATCTAAAGCACTTCCCAATTCACCATCAATGGTATTATAAGGTAAGAAGTTTCCTGTAGAAGATTTGAGTTTTCCATTGGTAAATGCTCTCAACCATGTCGCTCGTACATCGTCTGAACCATACACCATCGAGCCATCAATCCAAGCAGTCAATATATTGAACTGTTCTCTTGGTCCAGTTTCTCCACTTCCTTCTACAATCTCTGAACGAATAAAAGGAATATCGACTGTAAATAAAGGTTCATTGGGCGGTAAGACAATAGGAACAGGATCATTTTCGTTTTCGGGCGAAAGCGTGATATCGTGATCGATAAACTGTCCCCAACTAAAAGCAAAGTTGCTCAAGTTTTCGGTACTTTCGATGCTACCCTCTTGGTCACATACGATATTAGAAATTTCTCTAGGGCTTTTTCGGTTTTCTCCACCAAGTGCATTTAGTGGGTCACTACTTCCGTAAGCGTGTGGAAATATTCGCAGGAGAGGACTATGTGTTGCCCCCCATTGAGATTTACTGGGGTCAGAAATATTGTTACAAGTTCCATCAATGGTACGATAAACATCATTGGTACAATTGACAGGATTCATATTTTTAGCAACATATTCAAAATCTTTGCTCCAATCTCCACCTTTCGACTGTTGCGTTTGAACTTGTGCAGAAGCATTAAAACACAGAAGGGTTCCTAATACCAGACACAAAGGCAAACTCCACTTCATTTTCTTCATTAAAAATAGTGTTTTGGTTTTCGTTAATGTTGTATGTTAATTCTTATGTTTGTGTTATTTCTTTTTTTTTGGAGAGAACGGTTATTACTCTTTCATCGTGACGGGTCTCCCTGCTATCCGTTCTTATTGCTGTTGCCCAGTTTTAGGCAGCCAACGCTTCGCAGCAATACCACTACTATCAGGTCTAGTTGATCAAGAAAAGTACTTCTGATCACCAGTCCCAAATTTTCAAGATTACATGTCTTGTATCACAAAGAACAATTACCCTACCAAACTTTGGAAGGAATACATTAAAAAAATGTCCAAAATGGTTAAAAGCTAAAAATTGTTCCCATTGATATATTAGTATAAAGCAAATGCAAGTTACAAAAAAACCTTGTGTATCTGGCATTGAATCAATTTTATCTATATCGTCATAGACAATATTGATACTTACTAAATCCCTTATTGAAAAAAACTATTTTGAGGGAACTACACAAAGTTACTTAAAACTTTATATCTTGGTTAAAATATCTCTTTTTATTAGGTTATCAATGACAAAACTATGAAATACAAGACCATTTTGTTGAGCATTTTTACCATATTCTTACACACTCATTTCATAAATGCCCAAAAATTGAACAAACAAGTAGAAAAAAAGATTATGCAAACGATGAAAAAACAGGAAAAATGCTGGAATCAAGGCGATATTGACTGTTTTATGGAAGGTTATTGGAAATCCGAGAAGCTCCGTTTTATGGGGAAAAAAGGCGTGACCTATGGTTGGCAAAATACGTTGGAACGTTACAAAAAAAGCTATCCCAATCAAGAAGC
Organism: Chitinophagales bacterium; assembly: GCA_020630635.1. Classification (GTDB taxonomy): domain Bacteria; phylum Bacteroidota; class Bacteroidia; order Chitinophagales; family UBA2359; genus JAHDBB01. The sequence continues at coordinate 9,318 of JAHDBB010000100.1, read as the reverse complement.
AATGGGACAATTGACCTTTGATATTCTATCTTTAGAAATATTGGCAAAGGACAAAGCGTTGATGGTGGGCAAATGGCATTTAGCGAGAAAGGAAGGAGACTTAGAAGGACACTTTTCGCTCATTTGGCAAGAAATCCAAAAAGAATGGGTTATTATCTTCGATCATTCTAGTTAAATTTCTCCTCTCAATCACCAATCTTACAAAAATGGCTGAACCCTTAAAAAATATTTACAACAAAGATTTTTTCGATCAATTTACTAAATCGTTAGAAGAAGTCATGCCTGACTTTGATACGACTTCTTTTATCCATGACATTTATGATGATGCATGGAAAAGCAAGGAATTAAAAGAACGGATGCGACACATCACCCTTGTATTGAACAATCACTTAGAGGAAGATTTTCAAAAAAACACCCAAACTCTTTTAAAATTAATCCCTGTTTTACGCAAAAATGGCTTCAAAGATGATGCGCTCGAATTTATCTTTTTACCTGATTTTATAGAAGTCTATGGATTAGAACATTTCGATACTTCTATCGCTGCCATTGAAATCATCACTCAATTTATTACTTGTGAATTTGCCGTTCGACCTTTTATCATTCAGTACCCGAAAAAAATGATGAAACAAATGCGTCAATGGTCCAAGCATTCACACCCAATGGTCAGACGTTTATCATCGGAAGGTTGTCGCCCTCGTTTGCCTTGGGCAATGGCTCTTCCCACACTCAAACAAAACCCCTCTCCCATTCTTCCCATCCTCAAAAAGCTGAAAAAGGACGAGTCGGAATCTGTCAGGAGAAGTGTCGCCAATAACCTCAATGATATTTCAAAAGATCATCCTACTATCGTCATTGACTTAGTAAAAAATTGGCTTGGAAAATCGAAGGAAGTTGATTGGGTTTGCAAACATGCGAGTCGAACGCTTTTGAAACAGGGCAATAAAGAAGTCATGCAATTATTTGGGTTTGGCTCAGTTGAACAAATCAACATTACTCACTTTAAAGTGTTGACTCCTTCTATCAAAATGGGAGACTATTTGGAGTTTTCTTTTCAATTGGAAAATACGAATGAGTCTGCTACTAAAATCAGATTGGAGTATGGCATTTATTTCCAAAAGGCCAATGGTACTTTGTCTAGAAAGGTCTTTAAAATTAGTGAAAAAGAATATCCACCTCAATCGAAAAGGATGATTGAGAAAAGACAGCATTTTAAACCCATCACTACTCGAAAATACCATTCGGGCCAACATCAGGTTTCTATCATTATCAATGGAGAAGAAATGGATAAACGGGATTTTGAATTGGTGAAATAGCTGGTTCTAAGTAGTCGAGACCTCAACCCAATAGCCCCGATAGTAGTGGTATGAATGCAATGCGTTGGCTTCCCAAAACGTTGGCGCATTCATAGGAACGGATAGCGGGACTTTCTAATGCGACGAAGCTCCCAACCGTTCGCTCCTAAAATCAACCTGTTCCTTCTAATTCTTCGATCTTATCGTTTATCCAACTTTCTATATTTATATAGTAAAAAAAACCTGTCCGTTTATTTTTTAATTTGCTTTTGATCTTGTCTTTAAAACAGAGAAAATTTTGAATGAGTTCTCTTTTAGATAAAATATTAAAAGGTGTTTTTTTGAAAAAATGAAGGACCATTAACTCCAACTCAAAATTCATTTTTTTCCTATAGAGTTTTCGGTAAATATTTTCGGTTATCTCTACGAGATTTTCATATTTTTTTTGATCATACAACACCAATACTCTAAATAAACTCATAAAACTAAAAATATCTCTCCTTACTTTAAACGAACATTTTTCTAAAGCTAAAGCAATAAAATATTGAGTTTTTTTAAAATTGCCATACTTGTGATGGTAAAGTGCAAAATTGCTATAATTGACCACAAGTCCTTGATCGTCTATATATTCTTGTAGTTTTTTAAACTTTTTTTCTGTAGTATCAAGAAAGCATTTCATTTTCTCATCGTTCTCCATTTTATCATTATAATACAACTGAAAAGGAGTCACTTTTAAGAAAAGAAAAACATCTACCCGAATAGATATGCCTTGATATTTGGCTATTTTATCAAAAAGTGGGGGCAGAGAATCGAATTCAGCATTTTGAAGTTTCCAAGTAAGCAAGCTGACTATCTTAGAAATATACATTTCTACATCGACTTTGATAAGAAAGGGATTTTGCTCAAAATATTGAATAGATTGTTTGGCATACTTTTTTAAATCTTCATCCTCTCTCAATAATTTGGCTATGGCAATCTTGCATTCAAGATAAATGATAAACGCTCTTTGAGACAAAAGCAACTGGGGATTTTGTAACAGTTCATTTTGTTTCAATTGATTGACCAAGTTTTTTTGTTCTTTGGTATTAGCAAATCGCCATTGTTTGAGCAATACTTTGAGTTCCTTTTCCAATAATTGAATAGCGGATAGATTTTGAGCTTGTACGAGGTATTGTTGAGAGACTCGTTCAATATTTATAATGTCCTCTCCCTTATTTTTTTGAAACATTGTGTAGGCTTGCTCATATTGGCATAATTGCACAAGGAAACTAAACTGTTCATATTGTATTCCAAATTTCTTGGCAACCTTGATGCGTTTATATAAGGTATTATATAGAAGTCGTTGGTTGAGAATCTCCAATTCTTCTAAAAAAGCATGACATTTGCTACCAATATCTTGGGCGTGATAATTTCTTAGGCAATCAACTAATTGTTGGTATAGATACTTTTTGTGATGATAAAAATGTGTTTTATTATCAAAAAAGTTTTCAAAATCTTTTTCGGTAGGATGCTCTAATTCATCAATTAAATGAAATAACTCTAAATATTTTTTATCTCCCTTTTGTAAGCCTGTAGAAAGAACAAAATAACGTTTTTCTGATTTTTGCAAAGATTTTACAAGTGTGACAAGTTGGTCCATAGCTAGTTTTTAGGATGCTCTAATTTCAAAAAAACTGGTATTGCCATACATACAAATAACTATTTTCTTTGCATCAACTTATCCTCTCAAACCATCTCACAGATCCTAATTAGATACTCAACAGATGCAGTATTGTAATTTGTGTGCAATCATCCATTCTTGCAATTTATCAATACCAATTCAAAACATCTAAAACTAGACTGTTTCAGCAGTTTAGTCCATATTTTCTAACCTATAATTTTTTAATTATGAAAACATCACTTAAAACATTCATCACTGATGGTGTGAAGGTACTTTCTACTCCCCAAACCAACCAATTGGTAGGAGGAGAGAAAATCAATGTGGATAGCTTTGAAGCTATATTAGTTCCAACTCTTACTGCACTTATTGGAGTCGATGATTTATGTGGAGACTTTGTTACTGTTAGTGACTACTCACAAGGATAATCAACAACTTACCCAATTAGACAGGGAACTCTTATCTTCAAAACAAATTAAGATTGGGGAAAAACATCATTATTGAATAATTCTACCTAATCACAAATATATCTTATTACCCTTAAAATTACAATCATTTTCATCATAATTCATTAAAATCTATCTAAAACACTCAATTTTTAATGGCTTTATCAAGCAAAATTTGACAAAGTTTCATTAATAAAAAATTAGATCCAATGAATGGATGATCAACAAAATGGCTATAAAAAGGGAACACAAGTAGAGGGACAAAACGAATATTCATTTGTTCCTCTATTTTTTTCTTTCACTATTTAAATTTTTAATCATTATGAAAAATTTAGAAAACTTCAAAGCCCAAGTAAAAGGTAATCTACTTGATAATAAACAAACTCAACTAGTTCAAGGTGGCACTGATATTACTAGTCTAATTCTGCCATTGGTAGAAGACACCGATGCAGAAATTATTATTGTAGCAGACCTACCAACCTAGACCCACATTTTTTATTTCACTATTTAAATTTCAAGAATTATGAAAAATTTAGAAAACTTCAAAGCCCAAGTAAAAGGTAATCTACTTGATAATAAACAAACTCAACTAGTTCAAGGAGGTTCTGATGTTACAACTATCATTATGCCACTTGTGGAAGCGGCTATTATAATTTCAGAAGATGTACCAAATATCATTGGAGCAACCGACATATTGGAAGGCTAATCAAAATTTTTAAACCTATAAACTTTTTAATTATGAAAACATTAAAGAATTTCATCTCAAAGGACACTCAAATCCTTTCTACTTCTCAAACCAACCAAATCAATGGAGGCGAAGAGTTTCTCGGAGTAAATAATATCCAAGAAGGATTTATTGGAATGGACAATGTACAAGAAGGACTTATTGGAGTAATCAATATACATGAAGGATTCGTAGGAGCAACCAACATATCAGAAGGCTAATCAAAATTTTTAAACCTATAAACTTTTTAATTATGAAAACATTAAAGAATTTCATCTCAAAGGACACTCAAGTCCTTTCTAATACCCAAACCAACCAAATCAATGGTGGTTCTTTAATTGGACTTGAAAATGTACTAGAAGGATTTGTGGGAGCAAGTAATATTCAAGAAGGATTGGTTATAGGAGAAGAAGAAGAATCAATTATTATTATTTGGCCCTAATTTCTTCATAATATAAACCTACTAAAAGGCATTACAAACGAAATTTTATTTCCTTGTAATGCCTTTTTTTAAAAACACCAATCTCTCTCATTTAGGATTAAATAAACATAAAATATTTTTAATAAAATATAAATCAATAACTACAAGCATTTTACACATAAAAACAAAAAACAGCACAATAACACATATACTATTCTATATTCACAAAGCCCCCAAAATGTAATTTTTTTCAATAAACAAGTAGCTTAATTTTGAAGTATCAATTTATCAATATAGTATTCAAAACATCACTTATTGAAGTATTATTTTTAAAACATCATTTTTATTTTTTTAGGAGAGAACGTCTGATTACTTCGTCGTAACAGGGCTCCCCGCTATCCGCTATTATGAATGCAGCCTAATGCCTCAAGTCTTTCTGACTTGTGGATAAGCCATTCTATTGCATTCATACCACTACTATCGGGTCTAGTTGATCTTAGACACAACATTTTACAAACGATGGTAAAACACAAACCACAATTTGACAGCTTTCAATAAAATCAAAATGAAAGTTGCACAATCTAATATACACCAACCACTTAAACAGGTCATAAAAGGCAGAGACCTCAACCCCATAGCCCCGATAGTAGTGGTATTGCTGCGAGAAAAGGCATTGTAGGAACAGATAGCATCTGTTCGAGCAAGGTTCGAGCAGCAATAAGAACGAATAGCGGGACTTTCCAAACCAACGAAGCAACCAACCCTTCGCTCCTAAAATAAAATCATCACAAAACATTTAGACCATATTTTATAAGTCCGTTAAACCTATTGAATTTATAAACACAAAATAATTTCCCTATGAAAACATTATTTTACATTGCAAGTATTTTCATCACGACGCTATCTCTAAATGCACAAGTTACCGTTGACTGGCATCGACAATATGGAGGAACTTATGCAGACTATTTTTCAGACCTTAAAATCACCGATGAGAACAAAATCATCATAGGATCTTCTTCTAAATCCAGCAACATAGATGTAGGAGATAATAACGGTAAAAGAGATTTTTGGCTTGTCCAAACCGATGAGGATGGTAATATTGAATGGGAAAAAAACTACGGTGGTAGTGAAAATGAGTACCTGATCTCCCTAGACCTCACACAAGATGGCGGATATATTTTGGCAGGCTACACAGAATCAAACGACGGAGATGTAGAAGACTTCAAAGGCGATAGAGATTGGTGGGTTGTCAAAACCGATGAAGACGGCAATGTGGAATGGGCGAAGACCTACGGAGGAAGCGACGAAGAAACCTTCCTTGCATTACATCCGATGGAAGATGGAGGATTTTTATTAGGTGGTGAAAGTCGTTCAGAAGATGGAGATGTGGGCGGCAACAATGGTAAACGAGACTGGTGGATTGTCAAAATTGATGAAGACGGAGACATCGAATGGGAACAAAACTACGGAACCAATGTGCATGAGCCTTTCAGAACATTTACACCTTCTGATGATGGCAATTTCATTTTAGCAGGTCATATAAGACAAACCGATTGTAGCTGTTACGATTTATGGATTATGAAAATCGACCTTTTAGGCAATACCATCTGGGAAAATTATTATGGAACTCCCGACGGAGAACTAGTGGATGCCATCATTAAAACTTCTGACAATGGCGCACTGGTCGTTGCACGAAATTCTGAATTTTTCAATGACGATGTTTGGCTTTTCAAATTAGATGAAGAAGGAAACATACAATGGGAAAATACTTATGGAGGTACTAGTACAGACTATATACAAAATATATATCCAACCCAAGACAACGGATTTCTTTTAAGTGGTGGTTCTTTTTCTGATGATGGTGACTTAACCGAAAACAACGGAGGTACTGATAACTGGATATTCAAAATAGATGAAAATGGTCAATCACAATGGCATTACTCAACAGGAACTACCGCCTATGAATCTATAGATGTTTTAGAACCTATTGATGATAAAAACTTCATCATAGGAGGTGATGTCAGTGTAGGTCCCAACAATGATAATACTTATGGAGAATCAGATATTTGGGTAAAAAAAATCACCATTGACGAAGCCGCTCCCATCCAAGCCGACCTCAAAATCTTTTTAGAAGGCGCATTCGATACATCCACCAATCAAATGAAAACCACCTTACAAGACCTCAATTTATTGCCCCTTCAACAGCCTTTCCAATCAGCTCCTTATGAATACGATGGCAATGAACAAGTTGATTCAGCAGACGATTTACCCGACAATGTAGTCGATTGGGTATTGGTCGAAGTACGAGAAGGTACACCAGATTTAATTGAAGCTCAAACCACTTTAGTAGAAAGAACAGCAGCCTTATTATTAGCGGATGGAAGCATCGTCAATGTAGAAGGTCAAAGTCTCACTTTCGATAATTTAGTATTGGGTACAGCTTATCACTTCCTGATTCGACACCGCAATCATTTAGACATTATCAGCAGTCAAGCAGTAGCTGCTAGCACACAAATGCAATACGATTTTACTTCCGATACCGACCAAGCATTTGGTTCTGAACAACTCAAAGAATTGTCCAATGGAAAGGCTGCTATGTTTGTAGGCGATTACACCCAAGACGGCATTATCCAACTCACCGACTATGACGTTTGGGTTGCCAATCCTGCCCAAAATAATGTCTATCAAGTAACCGATGGTACATTAGATGGCGTGGTTCAAAACACTGATTCAGATGCTTGGATTCCCAATAAAGCCAAGTTAGGAACGGTCGAAATCCAATTTTAATTTCTATAAAATTTTGATTTGGAGCGAACGGATAGCCCTTTCATCGTTACAGAAAGTCCCGCTATCCGTTCTTATAAATGCAGCTAAGCTCTACCGCAAGTCTTTTCGACTTGTGGTGCAAAAGCCTTTACATTTATACCACTACTATCGGGGCTAGTTAAAAATGGACACAACACCTCACAATATATGACAAAAAACGAACAGCAATTTGACAACTTTCACCAAGAAATGAACCAAAGTTGTCAAATTTTCACACAAAACATCCATCATTCCAAAACTACAAACTGACCCAAAACTACAAACTGACCCAAAACTACAAACTGACCCAATACTATGGACTATCG
>JAHDBB010000100.1:0-1547 GCA_020630635.1 Chitinophagales bacterium | reverse complement strand
CCAAAACTACAAACTGACCCAAAACTACAAACTGACCCAATACTATGGACTATCGACCATCGACTATGGACACCTAATTTTAAACAAAAAACTCCATCGCTTCCAACACTTCCTCCGCTACCTCTTGCCCACTCAAATACGCCCCATGCACCGTTCCCCGATAAGATTGACTCGTATGTTCCCCCGCAAAAAACACCTTATTCTGTAAATTGTGAGCAACCGTTTCAAAATCAAATTCCTCCATTCCCACAACCGCTGCTGAGTAAGCACCCAACGAAAACGGATCTTGCGTCCATCCACTTCGCAAAATTTCGACAGGCTGGGAAATATCAGCCCCATACATCACTTTCAAATGTTTCATAACCGCCTCCACTACTTTTTCATCTGAATGATGTTCCATTTCCTTCGCAAAATGACCAAAGGCAAAAGTCATCAATGTTGGATGAGCATTGATTTTTTTATAATTTAAAAAGTAGTTGTATCGTCCTTTCTCTTTGGGAGTAATGGCTAAGTAATGCATCTCTCGATGCCAAAAAGATTTCTTAAAAGTCAATACCACCTTATTCAAATTGCCCATTTCCATCCGATCCAAAACCGTCTTTTTAACCGCTGGCAACTCTGGGATAAAATGGATGCTATTCGCTTTTAAAACGCCCAATGGAACCGTACAAATCACATAATCTGCGACATATCTATCTTTCATCGTTTTCACCACCACCCTATCATCTCCATAATTGATCCGTCGCACCTTTTGACCCAATTCAATAGTCAAATCCTTCGCCAAATAATCCAGTATCTTTCGATAGCCATGGGTAATCATCAAGTTTTCGCCCTCAAACTCTTCGTCTGATTCATAATGCAAAGAACAAAGCCTGTCAATATCATTGCCAAAATCAAATTCAAGATCAGACGATAAGAAAAATAACATCAAAGGATCTTCCAACGCTTTGGGTTTTAGCTTTAGGATGAGATCTTTGATACTTTTGTTTTCCTCTCCTTTTTCCTCGATTTTATCCAATAACTTAGCGTATGCTTTGGACTTACTAAACAGCTTTTTATCCGTATATTCTTTTCCTTTTGCATTAAAAACCACCGTTTCTTCTTCGTCCAATTCAAAAGTATTAACCATCAGTTTTTTAGCCAATTGCATAATGGGGTTATCAGGATGGTTGCCATGAATCCAAGAAGCTCCTAAATCTATGGCTAATCCCAAGTCTTGATTCGTCCATATACGCCCTCCAATACGATCTCTCGCTTCTAAGATTTTAATGTTTTGATACCCTTTTTCTTGTAAAGTACGGGCTGCCGATAGTCCAGCAATACCAGCACCAATAATAAGGATAGATTTAGCTTTTTGAGTCATTAAATGGGGATTTTATGAGAAGTGACCAGTCGATAGTGACAGGTGAATTTTTCGGTTTTGTTCTTATCTTTTTGTCCCTTCATCACAGTTTATGGGGCTACCTATCTAAAGTTGACATTATTCTTCAATCATTTTACAATCAAAGAAAAACTGATTCGCTTCAATCGGATGGCTACCCACGCAA
>JAHDBB010000714.1 GCA_020630635.1 Chitinophagales bacterium | reverse complement strand
TATAAAAGGATTTTTTAATCAAAGTCAAATGAGTTTTGCTTCATTCTTTAGGATGAAGCCATAAAAAGGATAATTTTATTTCATTCTTTAGGATGAAGACACCACAACTAATTGTAGATGAAAGAAACAACGAGTGTTATAGCGCATAGTCTTTTGACAGATTTTGACATCTCCCTATTTTTAGGAGGAAAACACTATCGTTTATACGAAAAAATGGGCGCACATGTCATCGAAGTCGATGGTACAACAGGAACCTACTTTGCGGTTTGGGCTCCTGCTGCTGCAAGCGTATCCGTTATTGGCAACTTCAATAAATGGAATCCAGAAGCACATGAATTGATTCGTCGAGAAGATCAATCAGGAATTTGGGAAGGATTTGTGCCGACTGCCCAACGAGGAGATATTTATAAATACCACATCGTTAGCCAATATAAGGGACGAAAACTAGAAAAAGCTGATCCTTTTGCTTTATACTGGCAAGAACCGCCTGACACCGCCTCTTTCATTTGGGATACCTATTATGAGTGGAAGGATAAAAAGTGGTTCAAAAAACGAAAAGAGAAAAACTTAGAGTCGCCTATTTCTATTTATGAAATCCATTTGGGTTCTTGGAAAAGAAAGGTCGATGAAAAAGGAAAAAAAGTCTTTCTCTCTTATCAAGAAATAGCCAAAATCCTTGTGCCTTACCTCAAAGAAATGGGCTTTACCCATGTGGAATTTATGCCCTTGATGGAACATCCTTTTTACGGTTCTTGGGGCTATCAAATATCGGGTTATTATGCAGCTTGTAGTCGGTATGGAACGCCACAAGATTTGATGTATTTGATCGAACAATTGCATAAAAATGACATCGGTGTTATTTTTGATTGGGTTCCCTCTCATTTCCCTTCTGATGCTCATGCATTGGGGTATTTTGATGGAACACATTTGTACGAACATGCCGATCCTCGCAAGGGTTATCATCCCGATTGGAAAAGCTACATTTTCAATTATGGGCGCAATGAAGTACGTTCTTTTCTCATTAGCAATGCTTTATTTTGGTTAGACCGTTATCATGTCGATGGCTTGCGAGTAGATGCTGTTGCTTCGATGTTGTACTTGGATTATTCACGCAATCATGGCGAGTGGATTCCCAATCGTTTTGGAGGAAATGAAAACTTAGAGTCCATCCAATTTTTAAAGGAGTTCAATACAGCCGTCAAACAATATTATCCCGATGTTCATACCATTGCAGAAGAATCCACAGCGTGGCCTCAAGTGTCTCGTCCTGTAGAAGATGGTGGATTGGGTTTTGATATGAAATGGATGATGGGCTGGATGCATGACACCCTCAACTATTTTGGAGAACAAACCATCTATCGAACCTATCACCACAACATCATTACCTTTAGCATGATGTATGCTTTTGCTGAAAATTTTGTCCTACCTTTTTCACATGACGAAGTGGTACATGGCAAAGGTTCTTTGTTGGGCAAAATGCCAGGCGATCAATGGCAAAGTTTTGCCAATTTGCGTTTGATGTATGCTTACATGTTTACCCATCCAGGAGCCAAGATGTTATTTATGGGAGGCGAATTAGGACAAGCCAAAGAATGGACCCATGAAGGTGAATTAGATTGGCACTTATTAAAGAATGAATCGAACAAAGGCATCGTCAAATTGGTTAAAGATTTAAACGCTTTATATCGTAAAGAAAAAGCGTTGTACCAACAACAATTTAAGCCTGAAGGTTTTGAGTGGATTGATACCAATGATAGAAAAAACAGTGTTTTGGTGTATCGCCGAAAGAGTAAAAAAGAAGAGGTGGTAATCGTTGCCAACTTTACCCCAAATCCACATTACAACTATAAGATTGGTGTGCCAGAAGCAGGAACCTATCAAGAGATTTTCAACAGCGATGACAAAAAATATTGGGGAAGTGGAATCAAAAATGATAAGCCCCTTGAAACCAATGCTGAATATTCCCACTCCTTACCCGACTCTTTAGAATTGACTTTGCCACCATTGGGCTTGATCGTTTTGAAGAAGGTGGAGGCTTAGTGACAAGTGGATTGTGACAGGTGACTTTTGGTTCTTTAGTATTTTCTCTTTAGGAGCGAATGTTAGGAGCTTCGTCGTGCAGGAAAGTCCCGCTATCCGTTCTTATAAATGCGCCAACGTTTTAGGAAACCACCGCATTGCATTTATACCACTACTATCGGGGCTATTTTTGAAAGGTCAGAATGTTTCACAAACTGAACCGCTTTAGAATTTAGAATTTTAATCTTAGAATTTAATTCATTCGGGGCTA
>JAHDBB010000099.1 GCA_020630635.1 Chitinophagales bacterium | reverse complement strand
GCAATCCGATTGAAGCAATATATCTTTTCTTTGATTGTAAAGTAGGGCAATCGTGACAAGCTTAGACGGATAGCACAATTTGTCACTCACCTGTCACTATCGACTAGCACCAATAATTCCTTTAATTTCATCATTCAATGAATAGACTTTTTCGACAGGTAAATGTTTTTTGGCTTTAGCATGATCGCCCTTTTTAGAAAGTTGATACATCTTTTTGACGATAGGAGTCATATCTTTGATACCGACAATCCATTCATCTACATATTCTTGGATGACATGGCGACTAATTCCAATTTGAATACTTCGATACTCTAACTTATTCCCTCGAAAAGAACGTTCTGGGTCCCATTGTAGGTAAATTTTGGCTTCCTTAAATCGTTTTTCCCACTCAGCTCCGCTTTTATAAACCCTCTTTGATGGACTTGTCAAAATTCCTTGTGATAGTATATTTTCAAAGGTCGTACGTTTCAGTTGAATCGCTAAAATATGTTCTTGATTGGATTTTCGTCCCCAATTGCTGCGTTCCATCATCCATAAAAAGGAAGGTTTGATCCATGTCATTCGATTGCGTGAAAAGGAACTTTGGAAAGTTTGATGTTTGAGGGCTTCTTCGGCTATTTTCTTATTAAAAGCTTGATAGACAGTGATATTTTCTCGGTCAAATGTAGCTCGTATCTCGTAGGTCTTTGGCATTTTTAAAATTTTATGTACCTTGCTTTTAAGGAATGTTTTAAAAATAAAGTGTACCAATTCAGCAAAAAGATTTTTCAACTCTATAAGGCGAAAAACGTAGTCATAGCAGGGCTACGACGAGGCTTTTCAACGCAATAGATTGGAAAATATTAAAGCAGAATTGTATAGGTTATTTTTTCACCATTCCTAACCTTATTTTTCAGAAAATAATTCCAGTATTTTTCGATTTTTCGTTGCTAATTTCTGGCACTAAAGGTTCTTGACTCAACCAAATAGACCCGATAGTAGTGGTATTCGTGTAGAAGCGTTGGCTTAGAAAAACTGGGCAACACGAATGAGAACGAATAGCGGGAAGACCCATCACGATGAAAGAGTAATAACCGTTCTCTCCTAAAAAAACTTTACTTCATTCTTTAGGATGCAGTAAGTCCTGAACTGAAAATTAACTGTCGTTTGCACAATCTAGGAAAAAAGCCTAAATTTAGGGCAAGGATTTATTAACAAAAAACAAGCACTATGAAAAAAATAAAAAGTTATAATGTAATTGATGGAGAAAAGATTTTGGAACGAGTAGCCGTCATTAGTGATAGTGGAAAAATATTGAATCGAAAATTGTATGAAGCAGGTAAGCTGTCAAGTGAAACACGTTTTCAATACGACGACAAAGACAACTTGACCCAAGAAGATGCGATTTTGGTAGAAGGTGGATCAACTACCAATAAATATTCGTACAATGACGATGGCGAGATTTTAAAGATTCAACGATTTCTACAAGGCGAATTGTTTGAAGAGGAAAAATATGAATATGGTGAAGAAGGAACGATCAAAACCGTTTGGCAAGATAGTGAGTTGATTGAAAAATTGATCGAAACAGAAAATGAGGATGGAAGTGAGGAAATCAAGGTGTATGATAAAGATGATAAATTGACCAAAACGCAAAAAACCCTGCCTTATGAAGATCAAACAGAGGTCTGCGTTTATGATGCTGACAATAAATTGATGGCCAAAAGTATTGAGGTTTTTAACGACGCTGACTATATGGTCGCTCGACGAGAATTGGATGGAGACGGGCATTTATTGCGGGTAGATGATTTCACTGTTGAAAATGGATTGATTCTCAAACACCATCTTAAAACCAAAGTGGAAAATGAAATTATTGAGTTAGAAACGCATTATAAATATGACGAAAATGAAAAGGAAATTGAAAAGGAAATGAAGGATATGAGTGGCAATGTTTTACAGCTTCAAAAGAAAACATACAATGAGGATGGTGAGTTGGTAGAAGACATTTTTGAAAATCTATCGGGCAACCTTCAATATGGCGCTTCTTATCACCATATTATCGAAATAGAAAAGGTAGAAACATAAAAAAAACCTTGCCATACATTTATCTTAACTTACTAAAATATCAATCACACAACATAATGAAATATTGATATAAGATTGTATAACAAGGTTCCGATTCAAATATAGATATTATTTCTAATAAACGAGGTTTTGAGGAATTTTAAAAAATTATTGAAAATTGGATTTTTAAGAAATTTCCACCATCATCTATTACGCTTATACTTAATTATAGGATTAGTGATCGAGAGTCAAGCACAACCGATAAGTATTCCTTTTTATCAAAATACTTTAGAGATGGATTCGCTCTTACCTCTAAATGTTTTACCATTACCATATGATTATAAAGGAGAAAAAACTCCCTACAAAACCACTTTTAAAATAGCCCTTTTAGAAGAGGAACAAACACTATTTTTTTCATTTCAAACAACTAAAAGTCCTTTGTGTGACACGTTAATTTCGGGGACTTTTATGCAAGATTTGTGGAAAAAAGATGTGGCAGAATTGTTTATCAAATCGGCTGATAGTCAGGTCTATCAAGAATTCAATTTTAGTCCAACAGGTGCTTATTGGAGTGCTATTTTTAAAGAATATCGTCAGTTAGAAAAAGAGTGGTTTTTTGAACCTGTCAATATAGTGCATTTATATGATGAAACTCATTGGAAAATCACCTTTTCAATTGCGCTCAAAGACCTTTACTTTGACTTATTAAAAGACGATGTTTTAATAAATGTTTGTGCGATTTTATACACTCCTTCTGATACCATTTATATAGACGATCATTGCAAAACGCCAACACCTGACTTTCACCATTCCCAAAACTTTTCACCTGTGCAAATATTAGACAAATGAAGATCACTTTTATTTCTGACACACATGGCAAACATCGGGAACTTAAGATTCCCCAAACGGACCTACTCATTCATGCAGGTGATTTTAGCAAAACAGGCACGATACCACAAATTCAAGATTTTATGCAATGGCTTTCGACTTTAGACATCGAACACAAAGTCATTATTGCCGGCAATCACGATTTTTTAGCCGAACGAGAACCCAATTTATTCCGTCCTTTGATTCCAAGAGATTGCATTTACTTAGAAGATAGTGGCGTGACCATCGAAGGCATTCACATCTGGGGTTCACCCATCACGCCTTGGTTTTTCGACTGGGCATTCAATCGTCAACAAGGCGAAGAAATCCGCCAATATTGGGACAAGATACCCGACAATACGGATATACTCATCACACATGGTCCTCCCCAAAGTATCTTAGATCGAACAGCCAGAGGCGCATTAGCAGGTTGTCAAGACTTGTTAGAAACAGTCAAAAAAGTACAGCCCAAAATCCATGTATTCGGTCACATTCATGAAGCGGCTGGTCAAGAAATTCAAGACGATATTTTGTTTATCAATGCAAGCATGTTAAATTTAAGCTACGATTTAATCCACCAACCCATCGAACTCAATTGGGAAGACTTTAGTTAAGCACAAATTATAGAGATGTAATTTTTTGGCTCTTTTTTTGTTTATAATTAGGAGCGAAAGGATATGGCTTCGTCGCAACAGAAAGTCCCGCTATCCGTTCTTATGAACGCAGCCAAGCTTCTACCGCAAGTCTTTTCGACTTGTGGTGCAAAGCCTCTTGCATTCATACCACTACTATCGGGGCTAGTTCGTTGAGGACAGTCCCCATAGTAACAAGGAGACGAATGTGGCGCAAAGGGACGTTGATATTTTTTTATCGAAAAATCTTGTATATAGAAACAACGCAAAAAAAGAACCGAAACGTCCCCTTCCGTCCCTTTTTAAAACGTCCCGTCGTCCCAAGAGGCAAGTTTTTTGTTTGCGACTATCGACTAATATAATCAATAAAAAAACCATAACAGATTCAATGGAAATACTAGGCTTAGACATCGGCGGATCAGGCATCAAAGGAGCCATCGTCAACACCACCACAGGAAAACTCACAACCGAACGATTTAGAATCCCCACCCCCCAACCACGCACCACCACTTCCATCGCTGCAACGGTCAAAGAAATAATCGACCATTTCCAATGGACAGGACCCGTCGGCAGCACCTTTCCCACCGTTGTCATAGACGGAAAATGTTTAAGTGCCAGCAACTTAGGCGAAGAATGGGTCGGCGTTCAAGTAGACGACCTATTTAGCCAAACTTGTAATGGCTTAGACTTCCATGTGGCCAACGACGCAGACTTAGCAGGAATTGCCGAAATAACCATAGGCGCAGGCAAAAATTTAAAGGGCATGGTCTTTATGATCACCATCGGTACAGGCTTAGGCACAGGTTTATTTTACAACGGACAACTTATCCCCAACTTCGAGTTTGGACACCTTCTTTACAACAACGAATCCATCGAAAAATATGCAGCCGATTCTGTCCGAAAACGAGAAGACTTATCTTTAAAAGACTGGGCAAAACGCTTCGATTTTTTCCTACACCATGTCATTCGCCTTTGCTCCCCCAACCATTTTATCATCGGTGGTGGCATCAGCAAAAAATTCGATAAATTCAAAGACTATTTGACGGTTGATGTACCTGTCACTTGCGCCCATTTCAAAAACAACGCAGGCATCATCGGAGCCGCCATGTACGCCAAAACTCGCCCAACCACCTAATTTTCCTAAAAGTCTCGTCAATCGGATGCAAGTACGGGAAGACCCATCCGATTGATAAAAAATTATTTCCCCCTTTTCCCACCCAATACCAAGAACTGAACAGAAAACGTCCCATCGTCCCAATACCACGAAACGAACAGAAAAACGTCCCATCGTCCCAATACCACGAAACGAACAGAAAAACGTCCCATCGTCCCAAAACAAAAAATGAACCAACAAAAAAAGCCCTGAAACCCAAAAGATTCCAGAGCTTTACAATGCAAGTTATAACAGTGTCAAATATGTATTTTACTTTTCAGTAATAATCACCTCCAAACGACGATCATTACCAGCAGGAGAACCTCTCCACTTCATACGACTCGTTGAGATACCCTTCGCCTTCAATTTTCTATACAAACATCTCGCCCGAATCTCATCCAAACCAATGATTTCACCTTTATGATTATAGTTTTCAATCTCACCAGTTTCTCGATGTCCCACAATATCAATCTTCATATTCGGATACTTCTGCATCAACGTTTTGAGATTGGCAACTGATCGATAAGCCGCCTGATTCATTCTAGGAGAATTTTTAGGCCAGTTAATCTTTTCCATCACGAAGGTCTTACCAGCCCGACTATCAGGATCACTCAAATAATTGGCCATTTGACCTTCCATCGTATTGGCTCCAAAACCGAGTGCTTTGGCATCAGGTCCCAAAGGCTTTTTCGCTTCAGCCTTTTTGCGTTCTTCCTCTTTCCTACGTTCTTCTTCCGCTTTTTTGCGTTCCTCTTCCGCTTTGATTCTTGCCTCTTCCGCTTTTTTCGCAGCATCTGCGTCAGCCGTACTTCCCGTACTAGCCCCATCCGCATTCTCTGTTGTTACATTATTGCGAGTATTATTTTTAGTAACTTCCTCTTTGACAACAGGTGCTTTGGTTCCTTTGACTCCACCACCTACACCAGTACCACCACAACCACTACATCCTCTCAGTCCCCACCAAATTAATGGAATCAATAATAATAACAAAAGTAAAGGCCACAATCTTCGGAGACAACCACCGCCTCCACCAGATTCAACGACAGGTCGAGCTGCGGCTCCACCACCAACGGCAGCACCACCAGTAGTTTTACCTGTAGTCGAAGCCACTGTTTTACTAGTATTAGTAGTGGTTGTACTAGCCACTCTCTTATTTTCAGCAATAATAGCCGCTTTTTTACGCTCTTCTTCCGCCTTTTGTAATTTTAAAGCAGCCTCTTTGCGTTTTCTTTCTTCAGCTAAACGCAACTCATCCGCTCGTTGTCGCTCCAACGCTTCCTTTTTGCGCTTTTCTTCTAATAAAAGGGCTTCCTTTCGGTCTTTTTCAAGTTTCGCTTTTCGCTTTTTCTCCTCTGCCAAACGCAACTCTTCCTTGCGCTTTTTCTCTTCCAACTCACGTTTGCGTCTTTCTTCGTCTTCTTTTCGTCTTAGTGCTGCTTCTTTCTTTCGTTTTTCTTCCGCAGCCAAAGCCTCCTCTTTTGCCCTTCTCAATTCCTCTTTTGCCTTCTCTATTTCACTTTTTGCACTCTCAATATCACTCTTCGTCTTAGAAACATCCGACTCTTTGATATTGAGTTCTTGGGATTTTTTAAGTTCTAATTTAGTCTTTTCAATCTCATTTTTTGCTCGCTCAATCTCGTCTTGATTGCGCTGCATCTTTTCCTCATTGATATTGATTTTTTCTGTATCAAACTCTTCTTTAGCCTTTTTTATTTCTTCTTTGGCATCTTCAATATCACTTTGACTTTGTTTGATTTCTTCCTTGCCCGAAGTCGTCAAGGTGTTGATAACACCCCCAACGAGACCTGCACCTCCCAACACGGTTCCAGCCGTTCCAATACCACTTCTCCCATCTCCTTCTGGTGCTTCACCTGGCAATTTACCGCCACCTCCCAATGACATAATCATTTGGTCCAACTGGTCTATCTTATCAAAAGCAATACTGGTTCCAACGATTTGTCCATTAGAAGCTTTTAGATCAAAATAATGCTTCCCATCTGGTGAAGTCTTACGTACAAAGTTTTTAGGATTTGCAGCATTTCTAATGACTGACTTGATTCCATTTTCACAACTTTCCTTAGATGCATAACCTTGACTCACTAAAACAGGTCGTCCCTGTTTGGTCTTGAAGTGGAAATAGTACTCTCCATCGCTGTTGTTACGATAGGCTTCTATCAATAAGTCATTGGCTTCCCCTGTCATAAAAATATCCACAGGTGGACGATCTCCTCCTGATGAAGATGCTCCACTAGTACTAGTCGTCTTTGAAGCTGCTTTAAAGTCTCGTCCTAATAACCAAGAAGCCGCTACTTTCATAGTAGACTCTGCTTGGAATGGAATACTGGTTCCAATCACTTGGTTATTGCCGGCAATTAGGTCAAAATAATGCTTCCCTTCGGCATTTTTCTTCCAAACATATTTGCTTTCATCTCCAGCGTTTTTCATTACAGACTCCAAGCCATTTTGACAAGCGGCTTGACTCGTGTATGGCTGACTTTGCAAGATGACTCGCCCATCCTTTTTAAGGTCAAAGAAGTATTCCTTTCCTTTTTGGTAAGCCTCTGCTGACAACGAATTCAAATTACCTGTCATAAAGGTTTGACTAGTGGTCGAAGTAGCGAGAGGGGTGACATTTTCTGTTTTATTAGGATCATCACTGCTCACTATTTCGCTAGCTCCCTTCATACCAAATATCTTGCCGATGGCAGATTCTGCTTCGTCTGGGCTTTTGTAAAGGATACTGGTTCCCAACAGTTTTTTACTGGCATCAGAGAGTTCAAAAAAGAAACGGCCATCTTCTGCTTGTTTTGCCTCAAATCTTTCTGCATTCCCTGCATTATTCAATACTGCTTGTACGCCTTTTTCACAATCTGATTTTTTCTTATATCCCTGACTATTCAAAATCACTTCTCCGCCATCACTCTGAAAGAGGAAGTAATATTGTTTATCTTGGTCACTTTGGAATATTTTGTATTTCATAGTAATGCTTTAATGTGTTCGATATATATTATCTGTATGATGGTTTTTACGAAAGAAATGAGAAGTTGGTTATGCTGATTTACTGAGTAAAAGGCAAAACTTGTGCCAATATTTTTTGAGTATTTTTTATTAGGAGAGAACGTTTGGATGCTTCGTCGTAACGGGGCTTCCTGCTATCCGTTCTTATTCGTGTCGCCAACGTTTTCCTAAGCCAACGCTTCTACACGAATACCACTGCTATCAGGTCTATTTGGCATGTTTTCCCCTCTTATTCCCAGTTTTTTGCTTGTTAAATTTGACAACTTTGGTTCTTTTCTTGGCAAAAATTGTCAAATTGCTTTACTTTTTGTGTTATACTCTTTGTTTTTGACATTTTCAACAGTTCAGTTACTATAGGTTTTGACCTTTCACAAATAGCCCCGATAGGAACGGTATAAATGTAAGAGGCTTTGCACCACAAGTCGAAAAGACTTGCGGTAGAAGCGTGGCTGCATTTATAAGAGTGGATAGCGGGACTTTCCAATACGACGAAGTACTCAACCCTTCGCTCCTCTAAAAGAAGAATAGGAATAGAAGTCACCAGTCACTCTCACTTGTCACTAATCAAGTTATTTATCGGTAATAATCAAGGTAACTTGTCGGTTGTTCTTAGATGGTTGGGTTGCTTGAAAATTCATACGATTTTCTTGGATACCTCTGGCTTTGAGATAGTCAAAAACCATCTTAGCTCTGGCATGAGCCAACCCCATCTCTTGATACGCTGCTTGTTCTTGTGCTTGTAAATCGGCTGTGATGTTGATTTTGACATTGGGATAACTCCCCAAAATCTTGATCAAATCGTCTAATTGGGTATTACCTTCTTTGATGTTTGGCGTATTCTCCTCAAAATCAAGCTGTTTTAACACAAAAGATTGAGGAACTTTGGAGGCTGCTAAACTCAAAAAGTCGGCAATCTGCGCCTCCGTAGTATTAGACGTAAAACCTAACTGTTTGGCACTAGGTCCGACCAATGTTTTTGCTACAGAAGTCGAATTTGAAACATTATGGGAGTTATTTTCGCCTCCACAACCTCGAATCCCCAACCACAATAAAGGGGCTAATAGGGCAATGAGTACGAAAGGTAGGTATTTTTTAAGACCACTTGATTCTTCCTTAATGGTGGTCGTCTCAATAATGGGAGCTGTTTCTAAAATAGGTTCTTCTTTGATGGCTTGAACCACCTCTTTTTTGACTTCTTTCTTAGCAGGTTTAGGTGTTTCCCTTCTTTTACGCTCTTTCTCCAGTTTGGCTTGCTTGATACGCTCTGCTTCTTCCTGTTTGCGCTTTTTTTCTGCTCTTTTACGCTCCAATTCCTTTTGTTTGTGTCTTTCTTCCTCTAAGCGTGCTTCTTCCTCTTGCTGTTTTTTCAATGCGAGTTGTTGACGCTCTTCCTCTTCCAAACGCAGGCGATTTTGTCGGCGCAACTCTTCCTCCTCCTTTCGTTTCTGTTCCCGATAAGCCCTTCGTTCTTCAGCCGCTTTTCGCTCTTCTTCCTCTTCCCGTAGTCTTTGCGCTTCCCTTTCTTTGCGAATCATCTCCAGTCGCCTTCGCTCGGCTTCCAACCTTGCCCGTTCTTGCGCCAATCTTTCCGCCTCCTTTGCTGCCAACTCCGCTTTGGCTCTTGCCATCTGCTCTTTGCTCGGTCTAATACGCTTTCTTACTGAACGTCCTGTCATCCAGTTGACGGCTTTATCTACTTGTGCTTTGTCATCATATAAAACACTGGTAAAAAGAAGTTTTCCGTCTTGATTCTTAATATTGAAAAAGTACTCTTCTTTTTCATTGTCCTTCACCTCAAAGTTGGCTAAATGCTTAGAAGCCCTCATAATGCTTTTGATGGCTTCTGTACATGTTTCTTTGGAATCATAAGCCTGACTCACAATAATGGGAATCCCTTCTCTGTCTTCAAAGTTAAAGTAATATTTGGCAGTATCATTTTTGAACCAAGACTCAATAAAAACCTTATTAAATGGAATGCTTCTAAAAGGTTCTATAATCCGTTTTTGTTTTCCATCGTAAACCAAAGGAAGTAATTCAATATCTAAAGCGGAAACAGGCAAATGATCCTCTATGCGTCCTTGATAAGGCTCTCCCAACAGCCAACTAATCCCTTCTTTCATCGCTTCTGTATGCTCAAACATCTTGCTAACACCAACGATGACTCCTTCGGGAGAAATCAGATTAAAATAATACTTGGTATCGCTTACTTTTTTAAGTTTATATTTATTTTGATCGGGCGCATTGTTAATGGCAATTTGAAGATCTCGTTCACATCCGACTTTTCGACGATAAATATAACTTTTAAGAATGGGCTTCCCCTCTCTCAAAAATTGGTAGTAGTAGAGGTTCTTTTTATTATACTTTAGCCCTTCGATATCGGCTTCTTTATATTTGCCTCTTAGAAAAATACTGTATTGAGGTCCTTGATCCTCTTCCTCAATCCGATACACAATTTCCTCGACCATCTCTTCTTCCTCCACCTCCTCTTCTTCCACCTCATCTACCCAACTAATATTGGTTCCATTGACTGCCATCAATAGTTTAATAGCCCTTTCCATCTCTGTTTGAGTTTCAAAGGCAACACTCATTCCCAATGGTCTTTCATTATCATCACCTATCAAAGAAAAGAAGTATTCGTCAGCTTTGACTTCTGTTCGTTGATAGCGATGAGCGTCAGAGACCTTTTCTATCACCTCTTGTACACCCAGCTCACAGTCGGCTTGTTCTTTATAGCCATGACTAATCAATAAAACCTGTCCCTCATCCGTTTGAAAATTAAAATAATATTTTTCTGTTGAACTTAGGCTTTCAAAAAAAGCGTATTTCATGTTACAATTTTATGCTAAATACAAAACTTCCAACAAAAATAAGGATTCTATTAGACAATGTACAGAGATTTTGTAAGGATACGCAGTTTTATTAAATTCAAGATGTTTAATTTTTTTCATAAAAAAAGAAAACTCTTACATTTGCGCCAAAAATATCATGATGCATATACCCACGATTAAATTAGGAGACAAGGAATTTCAGTTGATGATTGATCGAGATACCATTCAAACAGCCGTAGAACGGTTGGCTATCCAAATCAATAGAGATTATGAAGGCGAAAACCCCTTGTTTGTTGCTGTTCTCAATGGCGCATTTATGTTTGCTGCCGATTTTATCAAAAAAATCACGATTCGCAATCAGATTTCTTTTGTCAAGTTTGCTTCTTATGAAGGCACAGAATCTACTGGCAAAGTCAATGAATTGATTGGTGTAAATGAAAAATTAAAAGGTAGAAATATTGTTATTTTAGAAGATATTATTGATACAGGCAAAACTTTTGAACATATGTTAGAGGTTTTTGGAAAACATGAACCTGCTAGTTTAAAGATTGTGTCGCTTTTATTGAAACCCGATGCGTATCATCATAGGATTCCAATTGACTATGTTGGGATGGAGATAGAGAATAAATTTGTGGTAGGCTACGGTCTAGATTACAATAATATGGGCAGACACTTTGAAGATATTTATGAGATTGTTAAGAAGTGATGAGTATTAATAGTGCGTGATGGAAGGGACGTTTCTTTAGTCCATAGTTGTGGTTTATTTCGTAAATTTTAACACATAATCTAAAAATCCATTAGTCCTATTCCTTTTTTGGTTAGGAGCGAGAGGTTTAATACTTCGTCGTGTTGGAAAGTCCTGCTATCCGTTCTCATTCGTATTGCCAAGTTTTGTGAAGCCAACGCTTCAATACGAATACCACTACTATCAGGGCTATTTGGAAAAGGTCTGTACTTCTTAGTACCAAAATCCTAAAACTCTGACCCTATAAAAGAGAAAAACCCACCCTGAAGTCAGGATGGGCAATTCTAACAATGAAAAACAACAACACATTTATCTTAAGCATCCAAAGACGGAATGCGAAGCACCTGTCCTGGATAAATGAGATCTGGACTTTCAAGCATTGGAGTATTGGCTTCAAATATAACCATATACTTGCCATAATCTCCATAATAATGCTTGGCAATTTTGGAGAGAGACTCTCCACTTGCTACTGTATGAAATACAGGCTCTTCTACTTCAATCTCAACTGGTTCTACCTCTTCAGCCTCAACACCTGCACTTCGATCTTGTAATACAACTTTGATTTTATCTTCCACTTGAGCAATTCCATCTACATTACCAACAATCAAAATTGCTTTTTCTTTGGTTGCACGAGAATCAGCATATCCAGCGATAGTGGCTAAGTCATCCTCAACAGCAACATACAAGCTATCAATATTTAATTCAAAACTTCTAATAAGTTCAATTAACTCATCAGCTTTTGCAGCATCTATATCTTCCTGAGTTAATTCAGGAGCTGCTGTATTTTCTGGAGTAGCTTCTATTTTTCTCTGTTTCGCTTTCTCCTCAGTTTTTTTACCAAAAAGTTTGGCTCCAGCATTTTTTACAAAGGTAAATAAACCCATTTGTTTGTTTTTAATAGTTAGGAAAATTCCACACTATCACTATTACGACTACAAAAAAATTGCAAAGTCACTTAGAATAGTGCAAAGGTCTAAGATATTTTGATAATTAACTCAAAACAAGTTAAATAAAATTTATATAAAGTAAAAACTCTAAAATCCAACATAATCACCTCAAATATTACAAGTAATATTTTATAACTTCAAAGTTTTTTTCTAAAAAAAGCGCAAATTAAATTTTTTTACATAAAAATACAATTGTAAATTAAATTTAATTTATCAGCTAAAAATGTAACCCATATTATCAGGCAACATTAATTCTTTTAAAATATGATGGTTTTATTACCATTAATCATCACTTTTTCTCTAAAAACGAGTTCCAATGCTTTAGAAAAAACCGTTCTTTCTACATCTCGTCCAGCCAACGCCATTGATTTGGTATTGTAGGTATGATCTACCCGAATAACATCTTGATATATAATAGGTCCTTCATCTAAGTTATCTGTGACAAAGTGAGCTGTTGCTCCAATGATTTTGACTCCTCGATTATAGGCTTGTCTATAAGGATTGGCTCCAATAAAAGCAGGTAAAAAAGAGTGGTGGATATTGATAATTTTGCTAGGATATTGAGCTACAAAATTAGGTGTAAGGATTCGCATATATTTGGCTAAGACAACATAGTCGAAATCAAAGATTTGCATCTTTTTCAAAACAGCTTCTTCATGTTCTTCTCTTGTCAAACCTTTGGTTCCTACCTTATAGAAGGGAATTTGATATTTGGTCACTAACTCTTCTAAAACATCATGGTTGCTAATAACTGCTTGAATACTTGCATTCATTGTACCATAATGATGTCGTAGCAACAAATCACCTAAACAATGATGTTCTTTGGTAGCCAATACAACAATGCGCTTCTTTCTTTTTGCTCTTAACTCTACTTTTGCTCCATCAGGCAATACAAATCGTAATTCTTTTAAAACTTGTGCCTTATCTAACTCTCCTTCTAATTCACTACGAAAAAAGAATTGCTCGTTTTCACGATCTACATACTCTCCATTTCTGACAATATTGAGTTGATTGTCATAAATAATCTTTGAGATATTGAAAATTAAGCCTTTGGCATCTTCACACTGAATTAATAGAACATGTTTTGTATTCATTATCTATCTGTATTTTGGGTTTGGTTAGATCGTCAGTAAGGGTGAGTTTTAATCAGAAAATTTCTAAGTTGTTAAAGAAGAAATTACTTTCTATTTGGGCATTTTCCTCTGAATCTGAACCATAAATGGCATTTTCACCAATACGGGAAGCATATTTTTTACGGATTGTTTCGTTTTCTGTTTCTGTAGGCGTGTTGGAGCCTATCAATTTTCTGAAATCTTCTACCGCATTATCTTTTTCTAAAATAGCAACAACAATGGGATGAGACATAGATTCCACCAATTCATCGTAAAAAGGACGTTCTTTGTGAACTGCATAAAACTGACAGGCAATCTGCTTACTAAGTTGGGTATATTTCATTGCTTTGATGCGAAAACCTGCTTCTGTTATCATAGCCAAAATAGGACCGACATAATTGGCACGAATGGCATCTGGAGTAATCATCACAAAAGTGATGTTGTTTGCCATACGTTTTAGTCTATTAAAATAAGAAAGGAACAGAATTGATCTGTCCCTTACTTATATTTATCTTATTTATTCTAGAAAACCTCTAAATTGTTGAAGAAGAAATCGCCTTCGATTTTGGCATTTTCATCTGAATCTGAACCATGAACCGCATTTTCGCCAATGCTCGTAGCATATTGTTTGCGAATAGTACCTTCGTCTGCTTCCGCTGGATTGGTAGAACCAATGAGTTTTCTAAAATCTTCTACTGCATTGTCTTTTTCTAAGATCGCCGCTACGATAGGACCAGAAGACATAAAATCTACTAATTCTCCGTAAAAAGGACGTTCTTTGTGTACCTCATAAAACTTACCAGCCGTATCTTTATTAAGGTGGGTATATTTCATTGCTTTGATGCGAAAACCTGCTTCTGTCATCATAGACAAAATAGGACCAATATTGTTGGCACGAACCGCATCGGGTTTGATCATCGTAAAAGTGATATTGTTAGCCATACTATAATCTTTTTTTGAGTGAAAATAATGGAATAATCTACACGACTATTCCTAAAAATCGGTGCAAAAGTAGTTATTCCGTTTGCAAAGTGTAAATATTTTGGTTTAATTTTTAGATTCAGCCAGAAAATTAGGAAATTCGTACGTTTTTTGTGGGTGATAAATGGTTATGCTATTAACTTTAGTGGTTTTTGTGGATAGTCGATAGTCGATAGTCGATAGTCGATAGTCGATAGTCGATAGTCGATAGTGGCAAACGAAAA
>JAHDBB010000098.1:5538-14607 GCA_020630635.1 Chitinophagales bacterium | reverse complement strand
ATCGACTGAAAAATGAAGGCCCGTCTGGCGAAGACAAGGAAATGAACAGTCAAAATACACAAAAAATGGTCTGTAAAACACCTTGTACAAAACACTGTTTTAATCCCAAATTCACGTTAGTCCTAGATAAAAGCGACCACTCTGTTCTCAACATTAACATATAAAAATACGCATACAAATGTTCAAATATCTTTGGTTAAGTTTCATTCTTCTTTTACTCCATTTTCCCCAAAACAGTTACCTACATGCTCAAAATGTATTCTCTGGTGATTATCCTCAACAACAGCTACAATGGGTAGAAAATAAATTGGAGAAAATGACTTTGGATGAAAAAATAGGGCAGTTATTTATGGTCGCTGCTTATTCCAACAAAGATGAAGCACACAAAAATGAAATATCCAAACTTATCAAGGAACATCACATAGGTGGACTTATCTTTTTCAAAGGTTCACCCGAAGCACAAGTCAAACTCACCAACCATTTTCAGCTCATTTCCAAGACACCTTTGCTTATTGCCATAGATGGCGAGTGGGGTTTAAGCATGCGCCTATCCAACACCCCCAAGTATCCTCGACAATTGATGTTAGGAGCCATACAAGACAACCAACTCATTTACGATATGGGCAAAGACATTGCTCGTCAGTGTAAAAGAATGGGCATACATATCAACTTAGCCCCTGTGGTTGATGTCAACAACAACCCCAACAATCCTGTTATCAATGATCGTTCTTTTGGCGAAAACAGGGAAAATGTGGCTCAAAAATCTGTTGCTTATATGCAAGGGATGGAACTGAATGGCATTATTGCGTGTGCCAAACATTTTCCTGGACATGGAGATACCGACAAAGACTCCCATCATACCCTTCCTGTTATCAAGCATTCCAAAGAACGATTGGATGAAATAGAACTATATCCTTTTCGCCAGATGATTCAAAACGGTATTGGAAGTATTATGACGGCTCATTTAGCGATTCCAGCTTTAGATGATAGTCGCATCAAAGAACCCTTTACAGAATCGACTCCCACTATGCCTGCTTCTTTGTCCAAAAAGATTGTTACTTACCTCTTAAAGAATGAGTTAGAATATGAAGGTCTTGTTTTTACGGATGCGCTTAATATGAAAGGGGTTAGCAGCTTTTTTGAACCAGGCGAAGTAGATTTAAAAGCCCTATTAGCTGGAAATGACATCCTATTATTTCCCGAAGATGTAGGCAAAGCCGTCGCTAAAATAAAAGAAGCCATCCAAACAGGTTTGATTACAGAAGACGACATCAACTACCGAGTTCGCAAAATCTTAAAAACTAAATTTAGAGTAGGTCTCAAAGAGTTCAAGCCCATTTCTACCAAAAACCTAGTCAAAGACTTAAACGATATTCAATCAACCCTACTCATCCGTAAAATGATTGCCAACGCTTTGACGGTCGCTAAAAACGAGAAAAATATCATCCCCATTACGGCCTTAGATCAACAGGACTTTGGCTGCTTATCCTTAGGAGCAAAAGAGGTTACAACTTTTCAAAAAACCATTAGTAAATATACCAAAATCGACCAATACCGATTAAACAAAGAAGATAACAAAGCTGCCTATGAAAAAGCCTTTGAGAATCTAAAAACCTATCCAACCGTTTTTATCAGCCTCCACGATATGAGTCGTTTTGCGAGCAAAAATCATGGCTTAACTCAAGAAATGGTCGAGTTGGTTTATCGACTTCAGCAAGCCACCAATGTAGTCTTAGTCGTTTTTGGAAGTCCATATAGTTTGGACAAGTTTAAAGAAGTAGAAACGGTGGTGGTAGCCTATCAAGAAGACGATGCGACACAGGATCTAACGGCTCAAATGTTGTTTGGTGCTATCCCTGCTCAAGGTCGTTTACCCATTAGCATTGGTGAACGTTTTTCCTACGGAGAAGGCTATGACACACAAGGCTCTATTCGCTTACAATATGGTCTTCCTGAAGAAGCAGGTATTCGTGCAGAAAATCTTAAAAAAATTGATACGCTGGCTTTCCAAGCCATCAAAATGGGCGCAACACCTGGCTGTCAAATTTTGGTTGCAAAAGATGGAAAAGTGATTTTTGAAAAATCGTATGGTCATCATTCTTATAATCAAAAACAAAAAGTCACCTTAGATGATTTATACGATGTAGCCTCTATTACCAAAGTCGCTGCAACCTTGCCTACCTTGATGAAAATGTATGATGAAAAGGTATTGAGTTTAGACCATACTTTAGGCGACTTTTTCCCAAAAGATTTGAAGAAAAGTAATAAACAAAACTTAAAAGTTCGGGATGTCTTAACTCATCAAGCCCGTTTGATTTCTTGGATTCCCTTTTATACAGAAACACTAGAGCCAAGTCTTTACAAAAAGGTCTATCGAAAAAATCCAACGCAAACCCATGCCACTAAAGTAGCAGACAATCTCTATATTCAAAATGACTATAAAGATACCATATGGGAAACCATTGTTGATTCCGATTTGCGTTCTAGATGGGGCTATAAATATAGCGACTTAGGCTACTACTTCTTTCACCGAATTATTGAAGGATATGCAGAGGAACCGATGGAATCCTATGTACAAAAAACCTTGTACCAACCCATGGGTATGAACTTTACCACTTACAATCCTAGAGAAAAATTTCGCAAGGAACAGATTGTACCCTCTGAAAATGATCTAAAATTCCGAAAACAACTTTTGCAAGGGTATGTCCATGATATGGGAGCCGCTATGTTAGGGGGAGTCTGTGGTCATGCGGGCTTATTTGCCAATGCCAATGATATAGCCAAGTTGATGCAGATGTATTTAAATGGCGGTACTTATGGCAATCGTATCTATTTAGAACCTTCCACTATTGATTTATTCGCAAAGAAACAAAATGATAGTTGTCGACGTGGCTTAGGATTTGATAAGCCAGAAAGAGACCGTTCTATTGGTCCGACCAGTGAAAGTACGTCAGATAGTACTTATGGTCATACAGGTTTTACAGGAACTTGTGCTTGGGTTGATCCCGATTACAATATGATCTACATTTTCCTATCCAACCGCATCAATCCCAATATGAATAATCGAAAACTATTGGATATGAATGTTCGTACAGATATTCAAGAGGTCATTTATAAGGCCATGCATGATCCCATTGAACAAACAGCTCAATAAGGAGCAAGTACCCAAATTCATTGGTAAGTACCTATGCGTAAATAATCGTCATTTTTGAGGCAGACTATTTTTTATTCAGACAAGGCATTTTTTGCCGTGATAGCCGAGCTATCGCTGGAAAAAATAACGCAGTATGAGTGAAAAAGAGACCCTCATAAAATGTGTCGATTATTTAGGTTTAGGTACTTAAATGTTGAGACGACATTTTGTTAAATTTAATATAATGATCCTGCAAAAACTTTTCAATTGAATTTTTGTTCCTATATCTTTGTTTCACAAAGAAAATACTTGATATGAATATAGGCATTGTATGTTATCCTACTTATGGGGGAAGTGGTGTGGTCGCTACTGAATTAGGCAAGGCTCTTGCCAATAATGGGCATAAAGTTCATTTTATTTCCTACAAGCAACCTTTCCGACTGGTTCATTTTCATGAAAACATCACTTTTCATGAAGTTAGCTTTTCCAATTATCCACTCTTCGAGTTTCCTCCTTATGAGACAGCACTAGCCAGTAAATTAGTAGATACAGTTAAGTTTAGCAATTTAGACTTGGTGCATGTACACTATGCGATTCCTCATGCATCAGCAGCATTTTTAGCTAAAAGTATCCTAAGACAACAAGGTATCACTATTCCTGTCGTAACGACCTTGCATGGTACCGATATTACGCTGGTGGGCAAAGATGTAACCTTTGCACCTGTAGTCTCCTTTTCTATCAATCAGTCGGATGGTGTAACGGCTGTTTCAGACTGGTTGCGAGACGAAACCTATCAACACTTTGATATTACCAATCATATAGAAACCATTCCGAACTTCATCGACCTCAATATTTTTAGTAAGAATGATAAGTCACATTTTAAAAAGGCGATTGCGCCCAATGGGGAGTCTATTTTGATTCATACTTCTAATTTTAGAAAGGTCAAAAGAATACAAGATGTTATTTTGTCTTTTGATAAAATTATTAGAGAAGTACCTGCGAAGTTATTATTGGTGGGCGATGGTCCTGAACGTAAAAATGCAGAGAAGCTTTGTCGAGAATTGGGCAATTGTGCGGATGTACGCTTTTTGGGTAAACAAGATGCAGTAGGCGAATTGTTGGCAGTAGCAGACTTATTTTTGTTGCCTTCAGAAAGTGAGAGCTTTGGGTTGGCGGCTTTGGAAGCGATGGCGTGTCAGGTTCCTGTGATTTCGTCTAACGCTGGTGGAATCCCCGAAATCAATATACAGGGAGAAACGGGTTTTCTCAGCAATATAGGGGATACAGAGGATATGGCGAATAATGCGATCCGTTTGTTAAAAAATCCTGATATTTTACAAGAGTTTAGGGTCAATGCATTAAACCAAGCTAAGACTTTTGACATCCAAAAAATATTGCCTCGTTATGAGACGTTTTATGAGCAGGTGGTGGAACAGGCTAAGGCAGGGGTTTAATACTTTAAATGATAAGTGATGAATGGTAAATTATAAATGCTGTTCATTTGTTTATACTTTTTGATTAGGAGCGAAAGGTTGGGTGCGTTGTCGCAATGGAAAGTCCCGCTATTCGTTCTCATCCCCTTAGTAGAGCAAATTCATGAATTTGCTCTACTAAGGGGATACCACTGCTATCGGGGCTAGTTGGATAGGTCTGGACGTTTGGAAAACGGGTGTTGGTTTGTGGAAATTTGACAACTTCTGTTGGGTCTTTACATGAAAGTTGTCAAATTGTGGTACAGTTACTAAGAAGTACTTGCCTCAATGATCTAGACCCGATAGTAGTGGTATTGCTGCGTTGTGTGTTGGCGTGGGTTGTGGTGAGGCAGCAGCAATAAGAACGGATAGCGGGGAGACCTGTAACGATGAAAGAGTAATAACCGTTCTCTCCTAGAAAATTAACAACATCTTGTAAAAAAATACTTACTATGAAAGCACTTTTTATTCCTTTTCTCCTCCTATTTTCTGTGACGACTCTGGCACAGACCACTTCAATTGAAGTGAATATTTCTAATGTAAAAGATGAGGTGGGACAAATGGTGATTTCTTTGTACTTACCGACGGACGATTTTCCTATGAAACCACATCAATTTTTTGAGGTTGAAAAGAAGGGACAGTTAACCGATGGTAAGATGACTTATACGCTCGAAGACATACCCGTAGGAAAATATGCCATTGTGTTATTGGATGATACCAACCGTAATTTGGATATGGATAGAAAAATGTTTGGCATTCCGAAGGAAGGTTATGGATTTTCAAATGATGCCAAACCTAAGATGATGACTCCTCCTAATTTTGAAGCCTGTTCCTTTGATGTACAAGAACCGACTAGCGTTCACATTACCACTGTTTATTGGTAAACACAGTAGTAGGTTAAGTTATACAAATTTGACAATCAAATAACAATCTTGGTAAGCCTCATTGATGTAGAGTGCTTTGGTGAGTTTTTGCTCAATCGCATATTCTCGCCCAATATTAAATTGCAAACGATTGTAGTCGTTTTGAGGGATTTTTTGCTCTAAACGATGAATGTCATTGCGGATGGCATACCTTTCTGCATACTTCAACAGCTTCTCCTCTACTTCCGAATCTCTGTATCGTTTTAAGACACTGACTTCTAAAGCCGCCGAGTGGGCATTGATGGGAACCAGCCCAGAAAAAATTTGTATGTATCCGACAGGTTTTCGATCTACAACTGCTAAGAGATAGGTATAATTAGAAAACGGCAATAAAGCCTCAATTTGTTTGAGTTTTTCCACCATCCATTCTTGTGGCACAAATTGTTCTAAAAATATGTCCTTTCTCAATTGTAAATACAACTGG
Source organism: Chitinophagales bacterium (assembly GCA_020630635.1). Taxonomy (GTDB): domain Bacteria; phylum Bacteroidota; class Bacteroidia; order Chitinophagales; family UBA2359; genus JAHDBB01. Next base: position 8,655 of record JAHDBB010000098.1, on the reverse strand, counting down.
TCATCTTGCGTATTGGCTATACGAATCTTGATTTTATCAGAAGTTAACAACTATCCAAAATTTTTAAAGTTAATAGCCTGGCACGCTTATTTAAGTAAGACCAAAAACCATTCCTATTCCGTCATTTTATGTCTTCTATCAAAATATTTTTTTTATCGAAATATCTTTGATAGATGGGTTTTCGGTAAAGAAACTGTGTATAAAGCACCGGATAAAGCAGCCAGTCTAATAAAATATGTGGTGTTTGATATTGTATATCATCCACAATGATTGTCATTTTCTTCTTACGCAAAATCTTATGTTGATGTTTCCATTTTTTGAGTGGAAACGGCAAAACTTGTCCTTCGTCTACAAAAACAAATCCACTTGTATCTAACTGACTATCAGTTATTAAGCTCACCCATTTCATACCAAAAGGGAATTGTAAATGTACTTCATCTCCTTTTTTGCATCCATCAAAACGCAGCAGCTTGACAGGCAATAAGGGAGGATTAAGTGCCTTAAAGAGTTGTTCATCAAAAGCCTCATAGACTGTTTGAAAATCTGCATTTACGGCTGTTTCTATTTTGATATTCATATATATATTTCTTAATTAATCATTAATGAAATGGATCAAAAAATCATTTAAAAAATTTAAGTATTACAAAGATTTTAACATTTAAATGCGAATATTGTTTGGAGATGGAGACATTTTTGATTGTACATTTTTTGTTAAATTGTTGTAGTTTTTTCTATACTTTTCTTAACTTTATCAAAAAAGACACACGTTATAAATATTTTTTAATATATATAGAAATTCGATTTTGACCCTGCCATTTTGAGAACACACACTATTGTCGAGCCTATTCTTGTAAAGCACCAAAAATAAATTACTCCATGTGGTTAATTTATTTTTGACTTTACCTAAAACATAGTGTATGAAATTTAAAGCCACTTGTAAAACTTGTGAGACTGCTAATACTGTGATTGCTTGCCCTAATTGTTCACAACAAAAAATCAAGGATGTGACCAAAGAGACCGGCTTTGCAGGTATTCAATGTAGCAATTGTTTTCATTCTTTTTCTAGTGTAAAGTGTGGTGGCTGCCAATCTACTATTTATCTTAAAGATATTGGGGTGATTGAAAAGCCTCCTCCCCCAAAACCTACTCCTTTAGAAACGGTGTTATTGGTTTGGCTCGGCTTTTTTGTGATGCTGGCATTTGCTTTCCTATTTTTTAAGGCTTTTTTTAGTTCATAAGAGAACTTTCACCAGAAAAATTGTATAAAAATTAGTATATTGTAGAAGGCAAACTAATCAACAATGGCATATAGTGATTTTACTTTAAAAGATTTAAAAAAACACTTTGGAATCAACAATAAAGTTGAAAACTTATTTTCAGACATCCAACCTATAAGTCTGAGTGAGACATTGAAGGAAGACTTACATTTAGCAGAAATATTGCCTGTCAGAAGTGAAAAGGCTAAATCTGAATTAATCATCATGCCTATTTTATTAGAATTGATGAAGAAGAATCAACAATTCTTCACTATTTATTCAGGTGATACCCTTACAGCAGATAAAAGCAAAGGTTTATCAGGTGAATGTGACTTTATTTTAGCCAAAAATACGGGGACTTTTGACCTTAATACACCCATATTCACAATGGTAGAAGCTAAAAGAAATGATGTAGAAGTGGGCATTCCCCAATGTGCTGCTCAAATGGTAGGAGCTAATTGGTATAATGAAGAATACGGAAAACCGATTGAAAGAATTTATGGATGTGTAACTACTGCTGATGACTGGATATTCTTAAAGTTAGAAAATAATATTGTTACCATTGATATTAAGAAATACTATCTAGGGAATATTGAAAAATTACTAGGTATCCTCCAATGGATTATAGATTTTTATAAGACCGTTTTAAATTAACTTTGTCTTAAAGTATAAAAAAACGGAAACCCGTCTAATGACAGATTTCCGTGAGTACAACAGTTTATTGTTTTGTTTTTTTGTTCTTATTTGACTTGTTTTACCTGAATGGCTTTGTTTTTATTAGGGAATCGTGCTTTTCCTCTATTATTGGTTTTAGGGTCATTTTTAGGAGCAGGAATAGCCGACTTATAAGATTGTTGGAATTGTGCCAACGACTTATCTTTATAATGTCCTCCGTCTATGTATCTTAGTAATGGATCAAACTGATGAGGTTGTTTGTATCCTGGATAAGAGTTGATACGGTTCAAGTCTTCATCTAGAAAAGCAATCGTTGGGTAGCTCATTCGTCCATTGGCAAATTTGAATGCTAACTCATTGTATCCTCTTCTTCCTTTTCCGACAAAATTATGGTCTTTTCCTTTAAATGGAATCTTGTCTTTGGCTTCTGCATTGAATTTTACAGCATAAAAGTTTTCATTGAGATAGGTTGCAATATCTCCATGTTCAAAAGTTGCTTTATCCATTCGTTTACACCAACCGCACCAACTGGTATAAAGATCTACCATCACTTTTCTTTTCTCCTTTTTTGACAGACTTTCCAAATCATTGATACTCACCCAGTCCACTTTTCCTTTGGAAGCATTATTAGAGGTAGCGGCTGCCTGTTTGATGGTGGTATTTTGCTTTCCTTGTTTAAGATCAAGCGTCTTTGAGAGATTTTTTGCTTGATTGTTGGATGCTGCTTGATTGTTAGCTTGTGCTGTTTTGGCTTCTGTATTAGAAGCAGTGGTTGCTTCCTCTGTTTGAGAAGTATTACATGCTGACCAGAAAACTAAGCAACATAACAATAAAAATGAGAGACCTTTTGCCTTCATGATAAGTTGTATTTTTTCTGTATGGAAGTAATGATAAAGAAGTCGTCCTGCTTTGAGGAACTTCTTTAATTGTCCATTACTAATGGTTATTACTTATAAAAAATCAAATTTATGAAAATCCCTTTAATAATCCTAAGTGTTAAAGGTTTTAAAGCACTTAAAAATGGTTAAAAAGCAGACATATTTTAACACTTTGTCTTTTTGGAGCTTAAAAAGCAATCATTTGACTAGTAGCTCGTCTTTTTTCTTTTTAACTCGTCTTTTTTATTGGGAGCGAAAGGTGGGATGCTTCGTCGTATTGGAAAGTCCCGCTATCCGTTCTCATTGCT
>JAHDBB010000098.1:0-5438 GCA_020630635.1 Chitinophagales bacterium | reverse complement strand
GCTATCCGTTCTCATTGCTGTTGCCTTTCCACAACCCACGCCAATCACAACACAGCAATACCACTTCTATCGGGGCTATTGGCTCAAGGCAGCAACGTTGATAGATCGTATTTTTGGGATTTCAGACTAACAAATAAGTTTTATATTGTTTTGATATTTTATATTTAGAATAAAAAAACATAGCTAAATTATTTTTTAACATTTTTGATTTTGAGGTTAAATGATTTTTGAGTTAATTTTACGATTTTTATGTTAAAAAATATATTATCATTTTTTATTTACGAAAAGTAAACATTTACAAATAATTAAAGTTAAATATATTTTAATCATTCAAAACTAATTTATTTTATCTCTTTAAATGGAGGTTGTATCCTCGACCAACTAGCCCCGATGGTAGTGGTATGAATGCGAGAACCTGACATTTTTTAAAAAATGTCAGGTTTGGAGTGTTCATAAGAACGGACAGCGGGACCAGACATGGCGATGAAAGAGGAACTGTTCGCTCCTAAAAAAAGAAAAGAATACCCTATTGTTCCCAATTTAGTTTTCCAGTATAATTAATCCATCAAGACCCAGTAATTAATTCACTTAAAATTCACTTTATGAAAAAGCTAGCTACTTTTCTAGCCCTGCTATGCTGTGTATGTAGCATAAATGTCATGGCTCAATGTACTGTTTTTAGTGGTGGTCCCTACCCTAATATACAAGATAATTTTCCAACAGAAGGAAATACTTGGGATTCAGGCTTTGGAGCTTGGGCAAATGAATCTTACCAAATTGAAGTTTGTGAAGGTGGTAACTATACCTTTGAATTTTGTTCGGGTTATGATCCCAATGTTTGGTCCGCAACCATCACAGTCGGCTATACATTGGATGGTACTACCGTAAGTTCTATTATAGGCACTACCAATGGATGTAGTATTAATTTTACGACACCTGTTAGTGGAGATGTCCTCCTCATTACTTCTGATGCCAATGACTGTGGTGGACTACTTAATCAAACAGACAATGGTAATGTCACATTTACCAATGTGACAATGGGTATCAATTGTATTATTGACTGTGATGTCAATCCTACTTGGGTCGATGTTGCTAATACCGTCGTTTCGAGTGTACCGATCCCTGTTTGTTTAAATACAGGAGAGGTTTATCTTCCTATTGCGGCTTTAGGCGATGATACCCAATATCTGATTACTTCTAATTTTGGGACTCCTGATCCCAATCCACTTGATGATTCAACTATTGGAGGAATTACTTTTACCCAAACCGATTTTGATGGCTTGAATCTTAATTGTAGTACGAGTGCTTTGCTCACCATTTATTATCAAGGAGTCAATGATCCGCTTTGCTTTGATAGTCTTACTTTAGACTTGGCAACCGATCCTTTCTTTACTTCGGTAGTCAATGTTGCTACTCTCTGTGGTACAAGTACAAGTGGTTGTATGGATATAGCCGCTTGCAATTATGATGCTTTGGCAACAACTGATGATGGAAGCTGTGATTACGGTTTTCCTGGTTGTCCCGATCCTTGTTGTATCAGTAGTTGTCCATTTGATCCAAATTCTTGTGTAGGAGCCATTCCATTAACGATAACACAAGGTATTTGTAACAATACTGTTGTCAATAATACTGGTTTTGGAGACTCTGGAGATGCAGTAGGTTGTTCAGAATTTAATGGTGGAGATGCTTGGTTTAGCTTCAAAGCCCCTGCTTCGGGAAATGTCAATCTTGAAGTATCTTCTAGTAATTTTTCCAGTATTTATGTGAATATCCTTTCAGGATTTTGTGGCAATCTAAGTAGTTTTTATTGTAATGAAGCCGTTGGATTTGGTACACTCAATGAAGCCAACTTAACGGGATTGACTCCAGGAGCCACTTATTATGCACAAGTATATGATGATACAGGCAACAACTTTGGTAATGTGAATATCTGTGTATTTGAACCTGTTTTGGGTTGTACCGATCCTTGTTTTACAGAATATAACCCAAGCGCAACCAATGATGACGGTAGTTGTGTAACCAATGTAACGGCAACAACTCCTTGTGATGATGGGAGTGCTTGTACCAGTAACGATGTAGAGATATTGGGTTTGGATGGCTCTGTTTGTGTGCCATGTGCAGGAACAACAGGAACCATTTCTGGATCAGGTACACCTGTTTGTGAAGACTTTGAAGCGACTCTAGAACCCAACTTACCAGAATGCTGGACAGCCACCAGTAACAATGGATTGGGAGGACAGGGTACATTTGGATGGCAAACCCAAATAGGTCCAACGACTTCAAATGGAACAGGTCCCACTACAGGTAATAATGGAAGTACAACTTATATTTATATGGAGGCTACTGGAGGAGACGGAACAGATACTTTATTTACACCAACGTATGATTTGAGTAATGGCATCTTTGCGCTTGATTTTTACTATCATATGCTAAGTACTTCTGCAACCGATCCAACATTGGAAGTATTTATAGAATCTCCTGCCAATTCGGGCAATTTGATCTTATTATTTAGCAATACTGGAGATCAGGGCAATGTTTGGAATAATGTGTCTATTGACCTTAGTACATACACAGGTTTTGTTAGTTTTCTTTTTGTTGGAGATGACAATGATGATTTTATGGATGTAGCATTGGATGATATTTGTATATTAGAAGCGATTCCTGGTTGTACAGACCCTTGTTTTGCAGAATATAGCCCTACAGCCAATATTGATGACGGAAGTTGTGCAACAGCTCTTACCACTTTTACGCCTTGTGATGATAATAATCCTTGTACCATCAATGATGTAGAACTATTGGGAGCTGATGGTTCGGTCTGCGTTCCCTGTGAAGGCATGCCAGGTCCCATTCCAGTAGCTGGTGCAACGCCTATTTGTGAAGACTTTGAGACAACTCCTGAGTCTAATTTACCAAGCTGTTGGTTCAATAGTAACAATGACGGATTAGATTGGCAAGCGGAAACGGGTACAACTCCTTCTAGTGGAACAGGTCCTAGTAGTGGAAATAATGGAAGCACTACCTATATTTATATGGAAGCCTCTGGTGGAAATGGAACCGACTCTCTATTTACTCCTATATACGATCTCAGTGGTGGAGCCTTTGCACTAGATTTTTACTATCATATGTTAAACACCTCCACAACTGATGCAACTTTAGAAGTCTTTATAGAGTCACCAGCCAATTCGGGTAATTTGACCTTATTATTTACCATTACTGGCGATCAAGGCAATGCTTGGAATAATCAAGTACTAGATTTAACAGCCTATTCTGGTCCCATCAATTTGATTTTTGTAGCCAATGACAATGGTGGTTTTATGGATATAGCCCTAGATGATATTTGTATTGTAGATGCCGTATTTGGATGTAACAGCCCTTGTTTTTTAGAATATGATCCAGATGCCAATGTCGATGATGGAAGCTGTGTCACCGCTGTAACCAATTTTACGCCTTGTGATGACAACAACCCTTGTACCATTAATGATGTTGAACTATTGGGAGTCGATGGCTCCGTTTGTGTGCCTTGTCAGGGAACAGCAATTCCTATCGTAGTAGATGCTTCTATGCCATTTTGTGAAGACTTTGAATCAACGACTCCTCCCAATCTTCCTAATTGCTGGAGTGCTAATAGTAATAATGGACTGGGTGGACAAAATGGATTTGGATGGCAAACGGAGACTTTTGCCACTACTTTTGGAACAGGACCTACTGCTGGAAACGATAATAGTCTCACTTATATTTATATGGACGCAGCAGGAATTGCAGGAACGGACACGCTCTACAGCCCTACTTATGACTTAGGTACAACCGCTTTTGCATTGGATTTTCATTATTTTATAGGCAATGCTCCAATCAATAGTAGTGTACTGGAAGTGTACGTAGAATCTCCTGCTAATTCTGGCAATTTGACCTTGTTATTTTCTGTAACTGGTAATCAAGGTGCTGACTGGCAACAAGCCATCATTGACTTAACCCCTTATAACAATTTGGTCAATATAATCTTTGTCGCAACCGATGATATTGGTAATGTAAGCATCGCCTTAGATGATATTTGCTTGGAAGAAGCCGTTCCTGGCTGTCCAGATCCTTGCTTTTTAGAATATACACCTAACGCCAATGTTGATGATGGAAGTTGTATAACAGCCGTCTCTACCTTCACACCTTGTGATGACAATAATCCTTGTACCATTAATGATATAGAATTACTAGGCGTAGATGGTTCTGTCTGTATTCCCTGTACAGGTACAGTTGTACCACTTGCTGTTGTAGATGGAACCCAAATTGAGGTCTGTGAAGATTTTGAAACAATAGAACCTGACTTACCTAGTTGCTGGTCTGCTAGTAGCAATAATGGATCTGGAGGACAAGGTGGATTTGGCTGGCAAACTGAAACAGGTACAACAACCTCCAATAATACTGGACCAACTGATGGAAATAATGGAAGTACGACGTATATTTATATGGAAGCGTCTGGTCCTAATGGAACTGATACGCTGTTTAGTCCAATCTATGATCTCAATAGCGGAGATTTTGCGATAGATTTTTACTATCATATGTTGGGTCCTACTGTTCCAGGTAATGCCACTCCTGGTACTTTTGAAGTATGGATTGAATCACCTGCCAACTCTGGTAATTTGACATTGCTCTTTACTCAAAATGGCAATCAGGGTAGTGCTTGGAATCAAGTCAATATTCCTTTAATGGGTTATACAGGCTTGGTTAATTTTCTCTTTGTTGTAGATGACAATGAAGGTTTTGGCGATGTTGCCCTTGATGACTTCTGTGTTTATGCAACCGACCTTTGCGCTTTGGGCGATGAATGCGTTGAAATTTTGAGGGTTTGTCGAGGTAATGCTCTATACATTGACTGTATGAATCCTGTAGAAGTTTATACCTATACTTGGACCAATGAAGATACAGGTGAGCAAGTGGTAGTAGTAGATCAACCTGGCTTTACACCTTCGGAACCTGGAACCTATTCTGTGACCATCAATAATCCAGATGAAAGTGTGATGGTTTCGAGTTGTGAACCTTTTGTAATCGAAGAATTTATTGACTGTCGTAATTGCGGCAAATAATACCATTTTTTTTTTAGAGTCATAGACCTTTCGTTTATGGCTCTTTTTCTTTTTTATTTTTGGAGAGAAAGGCTTTTCTTTCATCGCAATGGCTCTCCCTGCTATTCGTTCTTATGCTAAAAGCCTAACTTTTTTCGTGCCAAGCAGCGTTTTAGCATACCACTGCTATCAGGTCTAGGTGGAAGGGAATGTACTTCTTGGTAACAGAAGTTGTGACAAAGGGACGAACCGTTCATTTTTTACATGTTGGGACGTAAAGGGACGTTATTGTTAATACAGCGAATTAATATTTGTCTTTGAGTAAAAGCGTCCCACTATCCCTTTCTTCCTAAACGTTGAGACCCTACCAAATAGCCCCGATAG
>JAHDBB010000097.1:1554-14699 GCA_020630635.1 Chitinophagales bacterium | reverse complement strand
TATCATATTTGTAAGTGTTTTGTACGTAGCTTTGTAAAGCAAATGAGGTTCTTTGTGCTATTCCTGTTAAAAGAATCTACGAATTTAGGATATAGCCTCTAAACATAAGAAAAAACAAAAAGACTGCCAGTTTTTTTGAAAAAAAAATTAAAAAGATAAAATTAAGTAAATTTTACTTTAATAAGTAACTATGCGTAAATAATCGTCATTTTTGAGGTAGGCTATTTTTTACTCAGACAAGGCATTTTTTGCCGTGATAGCCGAGCTATCGCTGGAAAAAATAACGCAGAATGAGTGAAAAAGAGACCCTCATAAAATGTGTCGATTATTTAAGCTTAGTGAAACAACAAAAATAACTTATTCCATTTGACATCGATATTTTCCGATTCTTTTCGTTAAAAATACTCACCATAGCCCTGCTATGGCTGCGTTTTTTGCCTCAATAATCAAAAAATCTCTTAGTCCCATTTTGGAATAGTTTATTTCTGATCTTTCACTTAGGTACTTAAACCTCTTTTACCCATAAAATAAATCTTTACAATAAATTCGTTTTTATGAGGTAAAAAAGCACAATCCAGTTATTTTTGTGTTTGATTTTTTAATTCAGTAATAATTATAGGAATAGTTGAATATTCTTTTTTGTTACATAAAAAACTAAGATAATGAAAGTAGCCGTAGTTGGTAGTACAGGAATGGTCGGACGAGTTATGCTAGAAGTATTAGAAGAGCGCAATTTTCCAGTAAGTCAGTTAATACCTGTCGCTTCTAGTCGTTCTGTTGGAAAAACCGTCACTTTTAAAGGAAAAGAAGTCGAGATCATAAGTATGGCAGATGCGATCGCTCAAAAACCTGATGTTGCTATCTTTTCGGCAGGAAGCGGTCCTTCTAAAGAATTTGCTCCCCAATTTGCAGAAGTAGGAACAACCGTAGTAGATAATTCTTCTGCTTGGAGAATGTATGATGATAAAAAATTGATTGTTCCTGAAATCAACGCCCACCTGCTTACCAAAGAAGATAAAATCATTGCCAACCCCAATTGTTCGACCATCCAGATGGTTGTTGCATTGAATGAGTTGCATAAGGAGTATCAAATCAATCGCTTAGTGATTTCTACCTATCAGTCGGTTACAGGAACAGGCAAAGATGCAGTCAACCAATTGAGCTTTGAAAGAGCAGGAATGGATGGAGAACAAGTGTATCCTTATCAAATTGATTTGAACTGTTTGCCACATTGTGGTTCTTTTGATCAAGATGGCTATACTACCGAAGAAACGAAACTCGTTAATGAAACACGCAAAATCTTAGGTGACCAGTCATTGAGTGTGACAGCAACGGCTGTTCGTGTACCTGTGATTGGTGGACATTCGGAAGCAGTTAATGCTACTTTTCACAAGGATTTTGATATTCAAGAAGTAAATCGTATCTTGAGCGAGTCGCCAGGTGTAATCGTCATGGATAATCCTCATTCTGATATTTACCCAATGCCTTATCATGCAGAAGGAAAAGATGCTGTATTTGTCGGACGTATTCGTAGAGATACCTCTGCTCCTAATGCTTTGAATCTCTGGATTGTTTCGGATAATTTGCGAAAGGGCGCAGCTACTAATGCTGTCCAAATCGCTGAATATCTTTTGGAACATAAACTGATTGGACAAGAAGAGATGGTTTAGTCTGGTGACTGGTGACTGGTGACTGGTGACTCTGTTCGTAGTTTTGGGAAGATGAGATGTTTTTGGGTTCAGTTCTTGGTTTTGGGACGATGGAACGTTTTATTAAAATAGGTCGATTAACAAAAGTATTCGTCCCTCACGTCACATCGTTACTTTGCGTCCCATTTTCCAGTTACTAAGAAGTACTTTCCATAACCAACTAGACCCGATAGTAGTGGTATCACCAGTGTGGCTTGAGACCACAAGTCGAAAAGACTTGTGGTAGAGTGCAAAGCTTTTGGTGATAAGAACGGATAGCGGGGAGATCCGTAACGACGAAGCTGTATTTGTTCTCTCCTCTAAAAAAACTTTTCTATTTATATTATATATTTGTCAAGGAAAAAATAAAAAAGGAACAGAAAACCAATAGAACCAAGATTGTTAAGGAATGGAATAAAAATAAATGTTCATTTATCTTTGTTTCATTCTTAAAGCTGTTCCCTCTGAAAAAATCAACAAACTACATTTATTACTGGGATAAATCATCTGTTGTACTTCGAGTATTTTTAGGAATGGTTTAGAAATAAAGTGTATAATTTTAACAAAGAGATTTTTCAACTCTGCAAGGCAAAAAATGAAGTGATAGCAGGGCTATCGTGAGGCTTTTTAACGACGTAGATTGGAATTGAGGTGTACAGGTTATTTTTTCATCATTCCTGACTCAATAATGCGCTCCTGAAACTATATTTTACCATAAGAAATAGAAAGAGATTTTATCTTTGGCTATTTCTAAAAATGCACCACTAATAAGGAAACTTATTGATGGTTGTGAAATTTTATTATATAAATGAGTGATAATTTGCAGATAGAAACGACAATGAAAAAGAAAATGGAAGAAATTCCACCTTTCAACATCGTAAAAGTTTCATTGAAGATAGAAGATTTGAAAAAGTTGGAAAAGGACCTGGAGGGAAGTTTATACTATGATAAAAAAATGCGGACGCTCTATGCAACAGATGCTTCTGTATATCGAGAACTTCCACAGGCAGTTGCGTTTCCTAAATCGGTTAAAGACCTACAAACGCTTATCCAATTTGCGACCCAAAAAGAAACATCACTCATTCCTCGTACTGCTGGAACTTCACTAGCAGGTCAATGTGTCGGACATGGTATTGTCGTGGATGTATCTAAGCATTTTACCAAAATTCTGGAATTTAATGCACAAGAAAAATGGGTGCGTGTTCAACCTGGTGTGGTCAGAGATGAACTAAACAAATACCTTGCACCTCATGGATTGATGTTTGGTCCCAATACGTCTACTTCCAATCGCTGTATGATTGGTGGAATGGTGGGGAACAATTCTTGTGGTACAACTTCTGTAAAATATGGCAATACAAGAGACCATGTTTTAGAGTTAAAAACCTTGTTAAGTGATGGTTCAGAAGCAACTTTTAATGCCATCAATCAAACTATTTTAGACAATAAATGCAAGGGCGAAAACTTAGAAAATAAAATTTACGATTGCCTCAATACCATCCTTTCTAATCATGACTATCAATGCGAAATTATCAATGAGTTTCCGAAAGAAGAAGTAACTCGCCGTAATACAGGTTATGCTTTAGATCAACTCTTATTTACGGACTTATTTGATGATGAAGATGCTCCACCTTTCAACCTTTGTAAGTTATTGACAGGGTCAGAAGGAACATTGGCATTTACAACCGAAATCAAACTCAATCTTGTCCCACTTCCTCCCAAAGAAAAAGCCTTAGTTTGTTCCCATTTTCACGACCTAGAATCTTCCCTAAAAGCTACAGTCGTTTCGATGCAACATGCGCCTTTTGCAGTAGAGTTGATGGATGATCATATCCTGGATTGTACCAAAGGACAGCTACAATATGAACCCTATCGTTTCTTTTTAGAAGGAGAACCCAAAGCAGTTTTATGTGTAGAATTGGGAGCTGATACCAAAGCAGAATTGGAGGCTTTGACCCAAAAGTTGATTGACGATTATAAGCAAAACGATATTGGTGGATATGCACATCCCGTTGTTTATGGAGAAGACATCCAAAAAGTTTGGGGAATTAGAAAAGCGGGCTTAGGTTTACTTTCCAACATGCCAGGAGATGCCAAACCTGTTACAGTCGTAGAAGATACAGCCGTTGCCGTAGAAGATTTACCAGCTTATATCGCTGACTTCAAAAAAATGTTGGCAAGTTTCAATACACAATCTGTTTACTATGCTCACGCAGGAGCAGGTGAGTTGCACATGCGTCCTTTGTTGGACTTAAAGAAAAAAGAAGACCGAGAACGCTTTAGAGCCATTGGAAAAGCAACTGCTGAATTGGTCAAAAAATATGAGGGAGCCAATAGTGGAGAACACGGTGATGGTCGAGTGAGAGGTGAGTTTTTAGAACTATTGGTGGGAAAAATCAACTACCAACTTTTTAGAAAAATCAAAGCAACTTTTGATCCTAAAAATATCTTCAATCCAGGAAAAATTGTAGATGCGCCTCCCATCAACGAGGACTTGCGATATGAAGAAAATCAAGAAACCAAGACCTTTAATACCAAGATGGATTTTTCAGATACAGATGGTATTTTAAGGATGGTTGAAAAATGTACAGGATCAGGTGATTGTCGCAAAACCCACTTAATGGGTGGAACGATGTGTCCAAGTTTTATGGCGACTCGCAACGAAGAAGATACCACTCGTGCCAGAGCCAATATTTTAAGAGAATTTTTGACCCGTTCCAATGACGAAAACCCCTTTGCTCATGAAGAAGTAAAAGAGGTGATGGATCTTTGTTTATCTTGCAAAGGTTGTACGTCTGAATGTCCTTCCAATGTCGATATGACTACGCTCAAAGCCGAGTTTCAATATCAATATTACAAAAAGCATGGTGTTCCTCAACGAGCCAAACTATTTGCCAATATTACCGACTTACACAAAAAAGCAGCGATACTTCCAAGTTTTAGCAATTTGGGCATCAACCTATTTGGCAATATGATGAAAAAGCGTTTTGGTATTGCGGAACAACGAAGCATTCCCAAATTATACAAGACGACTTTGGCAAAATGGTTTAAGAAAAATCAAAAGAAACTCCAGCCCAAAAATTCCAAAGGCAAAGTCTATTTCTTCAACGATGAGTTTACCAATTATTTAGATACACCCATTGGCATCAAAGCCATCGAATTACTTTGCAAATTGGGTTATGAAGTGGAAATTCCTGAACATGTCGAAAGTGGTCGAGCGCATTTATCCAAAGGGCTGTTAGATGAGGCACAAACGCTGGCTCGCAAAAACGTAAGCTTACTCAAAAACAAGGTCAATGAAAATACGCCCATTGTTGGAGTCGAACCTTCCGCCATTTTAGGATTCCGAGACGAATACATTCGTTTGGTCGATAGAAGTGAGATGGAAACTGCCAAAGCATTGGGAAAATATGCCTTGACGATGGAAGAATTTTTATGGCGAGAAGTCGAAAAAGGCAAGATCAGTGCAGCCGATTTTTCCAAAGACACCAAGACGGTTTTACTACATGGACATTGCCATCAAAAATCCCTTTCTTCAGTAGATTATACAGCGTGGTTATTGAGTTTACCAGAGAACTATCAAGTCGAGGTGATTCCATCCGGTTGTTGTGGGATGGCAGGTTCTTTTGGTTACGAAGCCGAGCATTACAAAGTCTCTATGCAAATCGGAGAGTTGGTGCTTTTCCCTGCCGTCAAAAAGGCAAATAGCAGTACGATTATTGCAGCACCAGGCACCAGTTGTCGTCATCAGATTCATGATGGCACTAAAAGAACCGCTTTACATCCAGTCGAGATTTTACATGCGGCATTGATTTAAGTTGATCTCTTTTAGGAGCGCACTTTTGGGTACTTCGTCGTCCTAGAAAGTCCCGCTATCCGTTCTTATCACCAAAAGCTTTGCACTCTACCGCAAGTCTTTTCGACTTGTGGTCTCAAGCCACGTTGGTGATACCACTACTATCGGGGCTAGATCGTTACGGTCTGAACTCCTGGATTACTTACTGTAAAAAAACTATGGACTATGGACTGAAAACCATGAACCTAAAAAAGTATCATTTCACCGCCTCAATATCCACCTCATATCCTTCAATCAAACTTTCCAAGATCAAAGTTTCATTATCCAATTCAATAATGGTAAATTCCTCAAACGCATATTCTTCTAATTCACCTTCAAAAAAGTCGATAAAAGGATAAGTGAGACCATAATCCGAATTGTGGGTCATTTTTAATTGATCTCCTACAATTTCCCAAGTTCCATAATAAGTGGTCAATGAAGTAATAACCATATTGCCAAAGTCTTCATTGACAGTTACTTCTGTATCAAAATTGCCATCACTATAAAATTCCATCTCAATAATAAAATCACTATTTTGTCCCAAGCCAAAGTTGCTTAAAATATCGGCATTGTTGATCGCAAATGTTGTGAGATCCCATTCACCTGCAATGCGATTCTCATATCGCTTTTCCTTATTACAACTACTGACCAGTAGTAGCGTAAACAATAAAGTCAAAAAATGTGTTTTCATTTGACAAAGTTAGGGAATTTCTAGTACCAAGAAGTACTTTACCTTAACGATCTAGACCCGAATGGATTAAAATCTAAGATCAAAATCCTAAATTCTAAAACGGTTTAGTTACTATTGGTATTCGCTTTTAAAATTAATAAAGGAGAGTTGTAGGAACAGTTTGCAACTGTTCTCACGTCTGAACCTCAATATTAGTTTCTAATGCGTATATCTATAAGAAGTACTTTCCACAACCAACTAGACCCGATAGTAGTGGTATCACCAACGTGGGTTGGCTAAAGGGTTCGGGGGGATTGGTGATAAGAACGGATAGCGGGGAGACCCATAACGACGAAGCGATTAAACGTTCTCTCCAAAAAATAAAAGATAACTTTACTTCATTCTTTAGGATGGAGTCGCAAAGCACTGAAAAGTTACTTGCCACTAAAAAATAAAAATCATTAACTTTGTCCTCCCAAAATAGACAATCATGATACAAATAGAAGGACTATCCATTCAATTCGGAGGACGCTACCTTTTTCACGACATCGACTTAGTTATCAAAACCAAAGACCGTATTGGATTGGTCGGGAAAAATGGTGCAGGTAAAAGTACCATGCTCAAAGTATTGATAGATGAAATCCGACCAGATGAAGGAAACATCAAAATGCCCAATGGAATTGAGTTTGGATACTTGCCACAGGAAATGCAAGTTGATTATCAATTGAGCGTCTATGAGGAAACAGCCACAGCCTTTAAAGAAATCCAAGAGCTGGAAAAAAAGATGGTGGAGTATGAACGATCCTTAGCCGAATTTACGGATTACGAATCACCAGAATACACCAAATTAATTGAAAAATTCTCGAATACGCAAGAACGTTTACAATACTTAGGTGGACAAAATATGCGAGCCGAAGTCGAAAAAGTTCTCAAAGGATTGGGTTTTGTTAATGGGGATTTTGATCGACCCGTAGCCGAATTTAGTGGAGGCTGGCAAATGCGGATTGAGTTGGCAAAAATATTGTTGAGACAACCCAACTACATCTTATTAGATGAGCCGACCAACCACTTAGATATTGAGTCTATTTTGTGGCTAGAAAAGTTTTTGCGAGACTATCCTGGAGGCATTTTACTTATCTCGCACGACCAGCAATTCTTGGACCATGTTTGCAATCGTACCGTTGAATTGGTTGCTGGAAAAGCCTATGATTATTCTGTTCCCTTTAGCCAATTTGTAGCGATGAGAGAGCAAAGACGAGAACGACAAATTTCAGAAAAAAAGAAGCAAGACAAGTATATCGAGCATACCAAAATGTTGATTGAAAAGTTTCGGGCAAAAAAGGACAAAGCCAAGTTTGCTCAAACTTTGATTACCAAATTGGAACGCTTGATACCCATTGTGATTGATGATTTAGAAACAGCAAAAGCATCCATTCGTTTTCCGGCAGCTCCCCGTTCTGGTTTGATTGTTGCTAAGTCCGAACAACTCGTCAAAAATTATGGCGATCTCAATGTATTGAACAAAGTCAACTTTGAAATTGAACGAGGCGAAAAGATTGCATTTGTTGGAAAAAATGGAGAAGGAAAAACGACTTTTGCCAAAATCATCGCTGGAAAAATCCAAGACTATTTAGGGAAATTTGAGTTGGGATACAATGTCACGATTGGTTATTTTGAACAGCATCAAGCCGAAAGTCTAGACGGTAAAATGACTGTTCTAGATACCATTGATGAGGTGGCGACAGGAGAGATGCGCTTAAAAGTGCGTTCCTTGTTGGGAGCCTTTCTTTTTAGTGGAGAAGATGTCGATAAAAAAGTCTCTGTCTTATCAGGTGGCGAAAAGTCTCGTTTAGCCCTCGCCAAATTGATGCTAGAACCCTTCAATCTATTGATTCTGGATGAGCCGACCAACCACTTAGATATGCGTTCCAAAGAGATTCTCAAATCAGCTTTGAGAAATTATGAAGGAGCCATGATTGTCGTTTCTCACGATAGAGAATTTCTAAAAGGATTGACTGATAAAGTTTATGAGTTTAGAAATAAGAATCTTAAAATGCATTATGGGGATGTCTTCAACTTCTTAGACGAACTCAAGCTAGATTCTTTAGATCAACTGGGAATGACGAAAAATACCAATCCCATTGATACAGGAACCACAGAAAGAGCTTTAACGAAAGAAGAACGCATTCGCCAACGACAGGAAAAAAAGGACTTTGAAAAATCATTAAAACGTATTAGCAACAAGATCAAAAAGAGCGAAAAACAAATCGAGGAATACGAAAAACAAATCGCTACTTTAGAAGAAACCATGTCTGATCCCGACTTTTATATGACCAATCCCAAAGCCAATGATATTGTAAAAGAATATGAAGACTTGCAAAAGACATTGGAAACCGAAATGGATAATTGGGAGACGCTTACTTTGGAATTAGAAGAAATGCAGGAGACATAGTTTTGAGGTCGATAGTCCATAGTCGGTGGATTCAGCCGTTCATCACTCGTCACCAGTCACTCGTCACCAAAAAACATACCAATGAAAGAAAGAAAAGATACATTCAAAACCGATTCGGAAATAGAAATACAACGCATTTATTCACCCGTTGACCAGATCAACGAAGTTCCAGGCGAATATCCTTTTACAAGAGGCGTTCATGCACACGGCTACCGAAGCCGACTATGGACGATGCGACAATATGCAGGATTTTCAACCGCCGAAGCCTCCAATGAACGCTATCACTATTTACTCCAACAAGGAACAACAGGTTTATCCGTAGCCTTCGATTTACCCACCCAAATAGGCTACGATTCAGACCACGAACTTTCAGAAGGAGAAGTCGGAAAAGTAGGCGTTGCGATAGATTCCATTCGAGACATGGAGCGATTATTCAAAGGGATTACTTTACAAAATATCTCGACTTCTATGACCATCAATGCAACAGGTTTCATCCTATTGGCATTTTACACTGCCTTAGCCAAAAGACAAGGAGCTGATTTGAGCAAAATATCGGGAACGATCCAAAACGACATTCTCAAAGAATATATTGCAAGAGGAACCTATATCTATCCACCGAAACCTTCCATGAAAATCATCACCGATATTTTTGAATATTGTAGCAAGGAATTGCCCAAGTGGAATACAATTTCGATATCAGGTTATCACATTCGAGAAGCAGGCTCTAGTGCAGCCCAAGAACTTGCCTTTACACTTGCCAATGGAAAAGCCTATCTACAAGCAGCCATTTCCAAAGGCTTAGACATCAATGTATTCGCCAAACGACTTTCTTTCTTTTTCAACGCCCACAACAACTTTTTTGAAGAAATCGCCAAGTTTAGAGCAGCCCGTCGGATGTGGGCAAAAATCACCCAACAATTAGGAGCTACCGAAGCTAGAGCGCAAATGCTGCGTTTCCACACCCAAACAGGAGGTTCAACCTTGACTGCACAGCAACCTCAAAACAATATTGCCAGAGTCACCATGCAAGCATTGGCAGCCGTCTTAGGCGGAACCCAGTCTTTACACACCAATGGCTATGACGAAGCCCTTTCCTTGCCCACCGAAGAAGCCGCCAAATTAGCCCTTCGTACTCAACAACTTATTGCGTATGAAACGGGTGTAACAGACACAGTAGATCCATTGGCAGGTTCCTATTTTATCGAAAACCTAACGAATCAATTGGAAGAAGCCGCTTGGAAGTACATCGAAAAAATTGAAGTGATGGGTGGAGCTGTTGCAGCCGTCGAAGCAGGTTATATGCAAACTGAAATCGCCAATGCTGCTTATCAATATCAAAAAGACATCGAATCCAAAGAGAAGGTCATTGTAGGAGTCAATGATTTTGTGGAAGACGAAAAGAAAGCACAAGGCGTTTTCAAGATTGATGACTCTATCCGACAAGTCCAGATTGAAAAGCTCCAAAAGCTCAAAGCAGAAAGAGACAATGATGCAGTTAAGATACTTTTAGAAGAACTCAAAACCAAAGCACAAAATGATGAAAATATTATGCCTACCGTCATCAATGCCGTAGATAAAGAGGCTACATTGGGTGAGATTGCGGATGTTTTAAGGGGGGTTTATGGAGAGTATGAAGGATAATTGGCACAAAAAATGTAGTACATGGATAACTTTTTGCCCTTTTTTTCGTCTGTATAAGTACCTATGCATAAATAATCGTCATTTTTGAGTTAGGCTATTTTTTTATCAGACAAGGCATTTTTAGCCGTAATAGCCGAGCTATTGCTGCGAAAAATAACGCAGGATTATGAAAAAAGAGGCACTCATAAAATGTTTTGATTATTTAGGTTTAGGTACTTAAGTGAACTAATTGTAATAAATTAGGGTTAAAACCATAACAAAGCTTCCATCTATCACAAAATTAGACTAGCTTTGTATAAAAAATAAAGATTTCTTTTGTCCAAGAAAATTTTCCATATCAATACCGTTGTGTTGGCTCTTATGGCGATTATGGCATGCACCAATGCACAAGCCAAAGCCTATGAGGTGTGGGTCACAGTATCCAACATCCAACAACAAGAGTATGTCAAGGAAGAACAGGTTCAAAAAGAAATCACTCCCAAAAAAGTTGTCAAAAAAGACAACAAACAACATAAAATTACGGGGACGAATACGCCAATCGTCGTTCATAGCAAAAGCATTTTTCAAGCGTATTTACCCCATTTTCATACCTACAAAGAGTGTAGTTTTACCAAACGAGCCGCCCGTCAAGAGTTAGCGAAATCAGAGATGGATTTAGTCGCTCTACTACACCAAAAGATCACCCCTTTCGCTGCCTTTCAAATACAACTTACCTAATACCCCACCCCTTTTTTACAGCAGTACAACGAATTATTTATAGCTTTTCTAGAATCTATTGATTATTAGGAGAGAACAGTTTATCTTTCATCGTAACGGGTCTCCCCGCTATACGCTATTATGGCGAAGCTTCACAAAACTTTCTAGCCTTTCATTTGCGCCATAGCCGCTGCTATCGGGTCTAGTTTATAACGGATAGAACTTCTTGTAAATGAACCGTTTAGAATTTAGGATTTTGATCTTAGAATTTAATTCATTCGGGTCTATTTGGTCATGGAAAGAACCCATAGCACCAGAAGTGAAAAACGTCCCTTTCGTCCCCAAAAGCACGAAAAAACTGAAAAGTCACCAGTCACAATCCACTGGTCACTAAAGCTGCTGTAATCCCTACCCATACTTAATCAAAAAATAAATTCGTACCTTTGCAGTCATTTTCAGCGACTACAAAGAATCTTGTTGTATCCCTACTACGTAAATTTAGAAAGCACTTCCATCATAGATGATGCTATCTAATAATTGATGATTCACCTTAAAAAAGGGATGCACCCAAAAAATAACAAACAAAATAATGAGAAATTTTTTCAAAAAAGCCATTGCAAAAGTCTTTGGTGATAAAACAGAAAAAGACATCAAAAACTTATCCCCCTATGTTGGTCAAGTCAATGCCGCATATGCTCAATTACAAGGGTTAAGCCACGATGAACTCCGTAACAAGACCCAAGAGTTTAGAGGAAGAATCAACGCCTATTTACAAGAAATAGACGATGAATTGACTCAACTCAAAGAACATGTAGAAGCTAACCTGGGTATGCCTAAAGACCAAAAGGAAGAAATCTACACCAGAATTGATAAATTAGAAAAAGAGCATGATAAGAAGTTAGAAGAAGTACTCATGGAGTTGTTGCCAGAAGCTTTTGCAGTTGTAAAAGAGACAGCTCGCCGTTTCAAAGACAATGAATTGATCCAAGTAGTAGCAACTGATTTAGATAGAGACCTTGCTGTCAAAAGAGAACACATTGATATTGAAGGAAGTTACGCTATTTACCAAAATTCTTGGATGGCAGCAGGCAATATGGTCAAGTGGGACATGGTACATTACGATGTACAAATTATCGGTGGAGTAGCCCTTCATCAAGGTAAAATTGCCGAGATGCAAACAGGGGAAGGTAAAACCCTTGTCGCTACATTCCCTGCTTACCTCAACGGACTATCAGGCAAGGGAGTTCACTTGATTACAGTCAATAACTACTTAGCCCTAAGAGATTCCGAGTGGATGGGGGGAATCTACGAATTTTTAGGATTGACCGTAGATTGTATAGATAAATACCGTCCTAACTCGCCAGAAAGAAGACAAGCATACCTTGCCGATATTACTTACGGAACCAACAATGAATTTGGTTTTGATTATTTACGAGACAATATGACTCGTTATCCTGAAGATTTGGTTCAGCGAAAGCACCACTTTGCCATGATCGATGAGGTCGATTCCGTATTAGTAGATGATGCTCGTACACCATTGATTATTTCTGGTCCTGTCGATAAAGGAGATGAACAAGAGTTTAATGACTTAAAGCCTCGTATTGAAAAATTGATGCAGGCACAAAAGAAATTGGTACAACAGACTTTAGTCGATGCCAAAAATCAGATCAAGGCAGGTAATACTGGTGACAAAGAAGGTGGGTTATCCTTGTTAAGAGCTTTTAGAGGCTTACCCAAGAACAAAGCCATGATCAAGTACCTCAATGAGCCAGGTATGAAGACGCTTTTGCAAAAGACAGAGGCGCACTACATGCAAGAGCAAAACAAAAATATGCACATTGTAGATGATGAGCTATTTTTTACCATTGACGAAAAGCAAAACACCATTGACTTAACTGATAAAGGAATCAACCTGATTACAGGTGCAGGTGATGATCCTAACTTCTTTATCGTTCCTGACATTGGAAGCATCGTTGCACGAATAGAAAAGTCAGATAAATCAGAAGAAGAAAAGCAAGAAATTAAGTCGCAAGCGATCAAAGACTATTCGATTAAGACCGAACGTATCCACTCTGTTCAACAACTTTTAAAAGCCTATGCTTTATTTGAAAAAGATGTCGAATATATCATTGATGAAGGAAAGGTCAAAATTGTAGATGAAAGTAC
>JAHDBB010000097.1:0-1454 GCA_020630635.1 Chitinophagales bacterium | reverse complement strand
GTAAGAGAAAAATACAATGCAGTTATTGAGGAAGTCTTAAAGTTGAGAGAGGCAGGACGACCTGTGTTGATTGGTACAACAACCGTAGATGTATCCGAATTATTGAGTCGTGCTTTACGGATGCAAGGAATTGAGCATAATGTTTTGAATGCGAAACATCATACGAGAGAGGCTGAAATTGTAGCGGAGGCAGGACACGCAGGACAAGTAACCATCGCAACCAATATGGCAGGACGTGGTACCGATATTAAATTAACGCCCGAAGTTAAAGCGGCTGGAGGTTTAGCGATTATTGGTACAGAGCGACATGACTCTAGACGAGTAGATAGACAATTAAGAGGTCGTGCAGGTCGTCAAGGAGATCCAGGTTCTTCACAGTTCTTTGTTTCTTTAGAAGATAAGTTGATGCGTCTATTTGGTTCTGAAAGAATTGCGGGCTTGATGGATAAAATGGGTTATCAAGAAGGCGAAGTATTACAGCATTCGATGATTACTAAGTCTATTGAAAGAGCGCAGAAAAAAGTAGAGGAAAACAACTTTGGTATTCGTAAGCGACTATTGGAGTATGATGATGTGATGAATGCTCAAAGAGAGGTCATCTATAAGAGAAGACGACACGCTTTATTTGGAGAACGTCTTTCAGTTGATTTAGCGAACTCATTCTTTGATTTAGCAGAAGAATTGACCGAAATCCATAAGGAGACCGAAAACTACGCTGGTTTTGAATATGATATCATGCGTTATTTTGCGATACAACCCAATGTCAATAAAGACGACTTTGCAACGGAAAGCGTAGATTGGATTGCATCGCAGATTTATAATGCTGCGATGGAAAATTACAATCGCAAGAAAGAGACTATCAAAGATAGAACAAGAGCTGGTATCGCCAATCTTTACGAACAAGCAGGAGAGAACGCTAGCAAAGCACAAGTTCGAGTTCCTTTTTCTGACGGCAAAAGAGGGGTGAATATTCCACTAAAATTGGAGAAAGCATTCAAATCTGATGGAGAGGCAATTACTAAAGAATTGGAGAAAAATGTAATGCTTTCTTTCATTGATGATAAATGGAAGGAACATCTTCGTGCAATGGACAACTTAAAACAATCTGTCCAATTAGCCGTACACGAACAAAAAGATCCCTTATTGATTTACAAGTTTGAGTCTTTTGAATTGTTCAAGCAAATGTTAGGAGACATCAACCGAGAAGTTGGGGATTTCTTGTTTAAGGCTGATTTGCCCAAAGTAGATCCTGCACAGGTACAGGCAGCACAAGAGGCACGAGAAGCAGAAGAACGTCGTAGAGCAGAAATGAGTCAGATGCAAGTCAATCGCCAAACAGGTGAAACAACCGAAAACCAACAAGAACAACGTCAACGTGTCCAACAGCCACGACAACCTCAACAACCACAGCAACCCAAACAACGCTTAGGTAGTGGAGATATGCAAAGAGCAAG
>JAHDBB010000096.1 GCA_020630635.1 Chitinophagales bacterium | reverse complement strand
CATTATTATTTCTTATTTTTATAAATTTCTCTGAAAGTAGTTTGAACTTACAATCTATTTATTAATGCACCATCACTACATTTTATACAAACCTTGTGGCTTTGTCTCTCAATTTGTCTATCCTCACAAACGCAAAAAACGACTCTTGGGAGAGCTTTATAGTTTCTCAGAAAATACGATGGCCATTGGGCGTTTAGATGTCAAATCCGAAGGTTTGTTATTGCTGACGACTGATGGTCAAGTGAGTGAATATATTCGCAGTCGAAAGGTTGAAAAAGAATACTATGTACAAGTCGATGGCATTGTTGATGAAATGGCAATCCAACAATTGAAAACAGGAGTGATTATTGGCAATCAAGGTCAAAAATACCAGACCAAACCTTGTAAGGCTTTTCGTTTAAATCCTCCGCCTGTACTTCCCAAAAGTACACTTAAAATTCGGGATGATCGTCACGGTCCTACCAGTTGGCTTTCTATTATTGTGACCGAAGGAAAATTTCGTCAAGTCCGCAAAATGACGGCTGCAGTAGGATTTCCGACGCTTCGATTAGTGAGAGTTCGTATTGGAAATATTGAATTAGATGACTTAAAAGTGGGCGAAGTCAGAGAAGTTGATTCATTAATTGAAGGATCATAATGGAACTTTTTTCATAATATCATCGTTATATTCTACTATAAATCACTAAACTATGACTCCTTCTCAACAAGCTCTTTGGAAAAAGGTCAAATCCTTTCCATTGGATGACTCCAAAGCTAGTTTTTCCTTCACTGACCGACTGGCAAGAGAAAATTCTTGGACGATGGAATACTCCCTTCGAACCGTCTTAGAATACAAAAAGTTTATGTTCCTCATTTGTATTGCCAACCATCCTTTAACACCTTCCGATCAAGTAGATCAAGTCTGGCATTTACACCTTCTTTACACAGAGTCTTACTGGGAAGATTTTTGTCAAAACACCCTCAATCGTACCATTCATCATGGTCCCACCAAAGGAGGCGATCAAGAAAAAGAAAAGTACAATAACTGGTATGAAGAAACCCAAAAACGCTACATAGAAACCTTTAAAACCAATCCTCCTGAAGATATTTGGCCTCCAAGTTCTATTCGATTTGGTGAACTCAATTTCACAAGGGTCAATCTTCATCGAAATTGGATTATTCGTAAACCTAAATTCCTCAAAAAATGGAAATTTTAACCCAACTAACCCCTGCCGAAACGTATTTATTGAAAAAAGAGTCCGAAGTCTCTTTAAGGGATTTACTCAAATATACTTTTATGGACTTACTACTCAAAAAAGTTCTAAAAGTTGAAAAATCTCAAGTTAGTGATGAAATATCAGATAGTATGATTGGCATAGGCTCTAACTTTACCTTTTATCGTCCTCAAAAACATGAACAAGCCTTTTTAGAAATCTTTCAAAAAAGTTCAGATTTAGAAGTTCCTTTCAACCAATTGGTTAAAACCGCTTTTCAATATGCTCGCAATAAACGCAAGTTTGTTTTCAAGCATTTATTCGAGAGTCCCAATATCTCAAAAAGTATCAAAAAAGGCTTACTCAAAAGATTATTTTTCAATGTTCAACTGACAGATGAAGGTTCGAGTCTTAGAAGTAAGATTGTTAAAGAACTCAATCATTTAGAAGATACTTTGCCCACGTTAATTCAAAATAATCCAGAGGCTGGCAAAACGATTTTGGATAAGATCAATGGCAATGTTTTCTTACTCAAAAATTTCGATTTTGAATTATTAAAAGAAGTTGAAAAGGCTTTTCAAAAGGAAACTCGAAGAGAGGATGGTGATGGTAGTGATTGGGATACAGATTTTGGATATTTTGTCTTCTTCGATTCTTATGATACTTTCTCGGATACCTTCGATCAAGACTATGATGCTGCGGAAGCAGAAGGCGGCTTTGGAGGTGATGGCGGCGGTGACGGTGGGTGTAGTGGTTGCGGTGGCTGTGGCGGATGCGGTGGTTGTGGATAAAAGACTAATTTCCCCATTAAATTTCTTAAAGATGCAAACCATAACCCAACTTACTCCAGCAGAAACCTATCTCCTAACACAAGGATCATCGGTTTTATTAAAGGATTTATTAAAATACACTTTTATAGATTTATTATTCAAAAGGGTTCTAAATATTATGAAGCCTACTAACAGATACAAAACGCTATCCGCTAATAACATTTGTATAGGTTCTCAATTTACAACTTATTCTCCCAGAAAACATGAGTTGGCTTTTTTGGAGATTTTCAATAAGAGTAGAGATTTAAATATTATGTTTTACCAATTGGTAAAAATTGCTTATCAATATGCCAATAGCAAGCATAAATTTGTTTTTAAGCATTTATTCAACACTCCTTACATCTCTAAAAGCCTTGAGATAAGTCCATTAAAAAACTTATTTTTCAATATTCAATTGACAGAAGAAGGCGTTCTATTAAAACATACCATTACGAGCGAACTCAACGAATTAGAAAAAAATTTTCCTAAGTTGATTAGAAATAATCCGCAAGAGAGTAAAGCCATTTTAGATAAAATAAAAGGCAATATTTTTCTACTCAAAAACTTTGATTTTGAACTTTTGAAAGAAATCGAACCTGCTTTAAAAAAACCAATAGAGGACATAGAAGACAAAGACTTTGATTGTTTCTATTTTGATTCTTACAATACTTTCTCTACTATTTTTGATAACGACTTTGAAAGGGCAGAAGCAGAAGAAAATCCTGTCAAAAAAAAGCCTCAAAGCTACCGAAGTACTCATCGAAGTTCTTACCATCAGAGAGGTTCTTTTTGGGGTTCACTATGGAGTTCAGTATGGGAAGGTTTATGGGATTCCATTTGGAATTCGGATGGTGATGGGGATTGGGGTGATGGTGGTTGTGGCGGATGCGGTGGGTGTGGGTAATTTTTTTATTAGGAGAGAATGGATTGTGCTTCGTCGTGACGGGTCTCCCTGCTATCCGTTCTTATTCCTGTTGCCAACGTTTTTCTAAGCCAACGCTTCAGACACGAATACCACTTCTATCAGGTCTAGTTGGGTTTGGGAAGTACTTCTTAGTGCCAGCGTTTTAAATTCTAAAATAGTTCAGGTTCTGAAGCATTCTATCCAAAACCAAATAGCCCCGATAGCAGTGGTATAAATGCAATGCGTTGGCTTAGAAAAACATAGCTGCATTTATAAGAACGGATAGCGGGACTTTCCATCACGACGGAGCAACAAA
The DNA here is from genome assembly GCA_020630635.1 of Chitinophagales bacterium. Classification (GTDB taxonomy): domain Bacteria; phylum Bacteroidota; class Bacteroidia; order Chitinophagales; family UBA2359; genus JAHDBB01. The sequence continues at coordinate 11,502 of JAHDBB010000096.1, read as the reverse complement.
ACCTTCGCTCCTAGCTTAAAAACAGAATAGGATTTTTAGGATTGATTTTGAAATTAATAGGATTTAAAGAATTATACCACAACGTCCCTTCGTCTCTAAAAAAACAGGAAACAAATAAAAATGTCCTGTCGTCACTATTATAAAAAGCCACCAGTCACCATCACTTGTCACTAAAAAACGATGAATTTTAAAAATTAAAACCATGATTACTCCCGAAATAAAAGAACGATTGGCAAAAGCCATCAAAGGCGAGAAACATATCTCATTTTTAGTGGGAGCAGGCTTATCTGCGGAAAGTGGAATACCGACCTTTAGAGATAAAGATGGGTATTGGATGCCAGGCTCACCCAACTATACGCCACAACAAATGGCGACTTGGCGGATGTTTTGCCAGCAACCCCTCGTCATCTGGAATTGGTATCTCAATCGCTTTCATATTTGTTATCAAGCCAAACCCAATGCAGGACACTTTGCCATCAAAGATTTACAAGATTTATTTCCAGAACGATTTGCCTTGATTACTCAAAATGTAGATGGCTTGCATTTTCAAACAGGGATGAATTCCAAGCAAATTTACTCCATTCATGGCGACTTGCGCTTTATGCGTTGTGCTGCCGCATGTCATAAAGATTTAATCCCTTTACCCAATCAACTTAAAAATAGAGGACTACAAGAAAAATTAACGAAAGAAGAAATAATGCTCCTACAATGTTCTGATTGTAGTGGTTTTTATCGTCCCCACGTTCTTTGGTTTGATGAAATCTATAACGAGGAATATTATAAAATACATACGGTCAAATATACTGCGATCAATACCGACCTTTTATTCATTATTGGAACTTCTGGCGCAACCAATTTACCCAACCAAGTATTTCAGTTGGCATTGAGAAATAATACAACGGTTATTGACATCAATCCCAACTCATCCTTATTTACAGCAGAAATTTTGTATAGTCCCAATGGTTATTGGATCAAGGAAAAAAGCGGAGAAGCCTTACCGTTAATTGTAGAAGAAATGCGAAAACTAAAAACGGAAATAGTATGAATGAAGAGCTAAGACGATACCTTATTCAACACTATTCACACCTTTTATCAAAAGAAGAAAACCAAGCATTGAGTCAAGTATGTTTGACTAAAGAACAGAAAGAAAAATGGAGTAAACCCAGAAATAAAGAAGGACTTATCAATTTAAAAATCCAAGATTTTTATGGCTTTGATAATCCCAAAGTAGATGAGTTAGTAGCATTGGGACAAGAAAAACTTATTGCTCAATTAACCAATCAACTATTAGCGAAACACTCTGATAAAGTATTTTTAAACTATTGCCCTAAATGTAATGAACTGGCGAGAACTCCCAAAGCCAAACAATGTCGTTTTTGTAACCATAGTTGGCGTTAATGACTAAAGAATCAATCGGATTGTTATTTCATAATGTGATAACAATCCGATTGAAAAACTTTTTTTTCCAGAAAATCCTACCCTACTACTTCTTGCACCCCAAAGGTCTTAATCGCTTCCTTCACCAATAAAGGACCACGATGTCCCCATATTGGATGCGGGATTTTCATTCGTTCTTCAGCAATTTGAGCAGCGATAATTTGCGGTGAGCAATCCTGTTCCTTTGCCCTTTGTAATAAGTCCAAAGAATCCGTATAAACCAATTCAACTTCTTTCTCAATATCGGAACGAACATATCCATATTGTTCATTCGCACAATTGATAATGCCTAAACGATTGATAAAAAAGTCGGGTAGATAGCTAATGTCTTTTTCGTGTAAGGCTTGGCTATGTTTGTCAGGGTCTAACAACTGATTATTCGCTCCACCAGCAATAATATCAACTTTTAAATCGGCAATGGTTTCGTCATTTAAAATGGCTCCAATTGCATTGGGTGAAAAGATGTGGGCTTCGGTTTTCCAAAAGGCATCAAGGTCGGTAATCACTTCTACTTGATCCGTCGAAAAGTCCCTTTTTAAGCCTTCTATCGTTTTTTCATTGAGGTCAAATACAAAGACTTTTGCTCCTGCTTCGACCAATTGTTCCAGAACATGATAACCGACATTTCCAGCTCCTTGTAATAAAGCAGTTTTTCCCTTTAAAGGTTCGTCTTTACCATATCGAAATTCTGCGGCTGCTTTAATGCCACTAAAAACCCCTTTGGCTGTAAACGTACTTGGGTTAGAACTCCCTCCATAGGCTATTGGAATACAGGTGGTATATCGACAATGTGTATAAACTTCTGCAACATCTTCTGGCTTTACATTCATATCTTCGGCTGTGACATAAACGCCATTGAGTTTGGCGATAAAGGAGCCGTATCGCTGAAAGATACCCTTTCTTAAATCTGTCGCTAAATCTCGTATATTGTCTCGGTAAATAATGCCTTTTCCACCGCCCCACCAAAGACGAGCGACGGCATTTTTATCTGCCATTCCTTTGGCTAAACGCAAACCGTCCTCAAATAAAGCTGTTACCGTTGGATAAGATTTGAAGCGCACTCCTCCTGCCGCTTGTCCTCTTACAGTATTGTAAACAAAAACGGTAAAAAGACTGGTGCTTTCTTCATCTACTTCAAAAAAGATACCTTCATGTTGGTGAAAATCTGCCCAAGTTGCTATTTCTTTGGATAAGTTGTCTAAGGCAGCATGAGAGGCTTTAAGGTCTCCATTTTCTTGGATAAAATAGCCTTCTGTAATATTATTTTCTTGTAAAAAGGCTATAAATTCATTCGGGTGTTGATTATACATAACTTTTGTTTTTGGTAGGACAAAAATATATAAAATCTTGTATAATCTAAAAGTTTTATAGTTTTTTGATTGCTGGAACTAAGAAGTTCTGTTCTTAACCAACTAGCCCCGATAGTAGTGGTATGAATGCAAAGCGTTAGCTTCGCAAAACTTAGCTGCATTCATAAGAACGGATAGCGGGACTTTCCTTTGCGACGAAGCACCCAAAAGTTCGCTCCTAAAAAAAGAAAAATCACAAAATGAACTGCATTAATAATTCACCATTTACCATTCATAATTCACTACGGTAGTTGTTCTTGTATGACTAAATTGGGAATGCCACTCGTATTGGAAGGATGGGTTAAGATCGTAAAAAAGATAAAATTCGCATCGTTGTTGATTCCTTGATAAATGACTCGACCATCCATATTGACATCTTCCTCACAATAGTTGGTGGCAACATAACTCACATTGCTTCCGATGTTACTGGTATCGCTCAAAACATTAAAGAAAATCGGGTTGATGTCATTGCTGATTCCTTGAAAAATAATGTCTTGATTGTTGTTGGTATTAGATGACCACAACTGACGAATGCCATTGGCTTCTAAAGTCGGAAAATTTCCCCAAAGAGGCGTTTGTACATCTTTAAAATCTATACTTTGAACATTTCCATCAAAACCAACAGAATTAGCCGTCATCACCCCTAAATGATTTCGGTGTCGAATGGCTACATAATAGGCTGCATTTGTTGCATTAAATTGAAGTATTGAATCTCCTAAAATGGCATCAACAATATCTCCATCTCGTTGAATGAGTGCCGCTTTTGTCTCAATAATTGTAGCAGAATTTAGTGAATCTCTTAACTCGACTAAAACCCAATCTACAATCGCATCATTGCCTGTCAAATTTGTTAAAAGCGTCGTATTTAAAGTATCTGCATTTAGATATGGGTCAATCGTTGGTAATAAATTGAGTGTTCTTAAATCATCTCGCATCAAATTAGTTGCAGCATCATAAGCTCCACTTAAACAAGTCTTTAAACTCAAATTGACGATTTGTTGGTTGTCGCAAATACTGTCATTATTGACATCGATCAAAGTTCCCACACAATTGCAATTGGCATCAAAAATATCATTGGTCGTACAAGCATCGCCATCATCACAAGGCGTTGCAGGTTCACATAAACGATACTTGACACACAGCTTTGGAGCATAATCTTTTCGTCCATCAAAGGATTTGGCAACACGTTTTCCAGAACCATAAATCATAAATGCCAACGCACTATTTTCATTAAAACCTGGTCGATCCACAATCTCTTGTACGATGGGCGAAAGATTGGGAGTTAACTGAGCGGGTCCTCGTTCCCATTCTTGTAACCAATCGGTCGGCAACCAAGCAACAACCGTACTCGTTTTGGGACGAATATTTATATTATTGGTGTCTAAAGAATATTCTTGGGCATTGTCCGTATCTTCTCCCAAAATATTGAAAAGAGCAGGATTATCATTGACTACTTCATCAACTGTAAATTGAATTTTTGCCTCATGGATTTTTGCGCCTTGTGGAATGTGCATCCGAGTAAAACGAAGCCCCATCATTTGATTATTAAAATCATAGCCAAATTCTAAATCACTACTTTCCAAGTACATGCTATTGTCTGCCAAATTTTGTTCGGCATCATCTTCATCTTTGGAAATGAATCCGCAAGTACAAAGTGTGTCAGCTTGAATCGTAATTTGGTCTGTCACTTTGTTTCCATCATTATCAACTGCTCTGGCATAAATGTTATAACTTCCACTTTCTGGAATCGTCCAAGCGAGTTCATAAGGCGGCATAATATCAGTTCCAATCACTTGATTTTCCAATAAAAACTCGACTTGTTGAATCGTTCCATCTCCATCCAATGCTTCTGCATTTATTACAATATTTTGAGGATTTTGATAGTAAGTTGAATCCATTGGGGAAGTGATATTAACTGTCGGTGGTTGATTGATATAATCATCTTTGACAATCGAAAAATAGTCATCTACGACTCCATAATCATTGATAAATTTAAGGTCCAGTTGATTGCCACAAATCTCTAAAGAGATGGAACCCAGACGATTAAGGCTGTAATACATTATCGGATGATCTAAGTCTCCGCCTGTCGCTTTACCCGAAGAACCCGCCGTAATATAAATCGCTCCATCGCCTGCATTTGTCCCTGTCAACGCTTTATCATACGCTCCATCTCCATTGATCCGTCCATTGCCATCGTCCAAAATCATGGAAGGAGCTAAGGTATTAGAAAACCCGTAATGTCCTTTCATCAAATAAGAGCGTTCATAGCAATGACTATGCCCTGACAATACCAAATCTACGCCTCCGTCTTCCAAAATGGGTAGTACATTTTCTCGCATATCTCGCATATAACCATTGCTATCCAACAAATTATCAGAGTCATGCGATCCTCTTGTATAAGGTGGATGATGAAAAATAACAACAATCCAATCTTGGTTGGTGGCATTCAAATCATTTTCCAACCACACCAACATGGGGTCTCCGACATCTTTGGGTGTATCATGTGAATCCAATGAAATAAAATGAATATTGCCATAATCAAAGGAATAATAGGCTTCTGTTCCCGATGGCAAGCCACCTGCTTCTCCATTGGTGGGAAAGGTAAAAATATTGTAGTAGGGCATCGCTCCTGTCGAGTAGTAATCGTGGTTTCCTGGACAAGACCATAAAACACTTTTTTGCAATAAATCTTCATACATATTCTCAAAAACAGCATCTTGATATTGTGCGTCTGTACCAGAACCGTATGCATTATCTCCCAACATCAAAATAGCGTCGGTATGTTCATTGCCCACATAGTCATAATAAGCATCTCTTACTGCCCTTGCATCATCATTTTTGGTTCCACAATCGCCTAAAATCCACGCTCTAAATGCTTGTGATGTTCCCGTTGCAGGAGCCGTCACAAAGGTAAAATCTTCACTAGTCGTTGTTAAGTTTCCATTGGAGTCTGCCAATACATAATAATATTTTTGATTGGGCATCAATCCACTAATGGTCACTTCATGATCTGTCGCTACCGATACAATACTTGCCAAGTTGTTGATTGCATTTATATCCGTCCCATACCAGACTCGACTGTCTGTTCCCACATCTGTTCGCCATTTGACCACCATACTCGTCGAAGTTCCCATTTGCAAATAAGGTCCACGTAGGATATTTTGAGATATTGCATTTACACATATAAAAAGGAGAGTTGTTATCCATAAGTATTTCATAAAATTCGCTTACTGTCGAAGGGAAGTTGTTCAATCATTTTTTTGTTTTTTGGAGCGAAAGGTTTTTCTTTTATCGTTATGGAAAGTCCCGCTATTCGCTCTTATGAATGCAGCCAACGTTTTACGAAGCCAACGCTTTTGCATTCATACCGCTACTATCGGGGCTAGTTGGTTGAGGACAGGACTTCTTAGTATTGGTAAAGTAACGTAAGGGGACGAGGAGACGTAAAGGGACGCTTATGTAGTATAAACGATTTATTTTATATAGCAAAGCAAAAGGGCAAGTGGAACTAAAACGTCCCGTCGTCCCTAAACCACGAAAAGAACCGAATCGTCCCTTTCGTCACTATTGCCGACTATGGACTAAAAAAACTTTTCCATCTCCCCTATCCTACTCATCAGTCTTTTCATAGCCTCCGTATTTTTCGCTCTGGGTTTCAAATATTCGATGGCAAATTTTGCTTGTTCCAAAGCCTCTTTTGCTCCCACATTATCACCAGCTAAAAGTAAAACCTCTGCCTTTTTCACCAACCAAACCTCTTTTCGTTGTAAACCATTCAAAACTGTTTCTATCCTTGATACTGCTTGGTCATATTGTTGTGCCTGTATTTCATAATCCAAAGCCTTTTGTTGCAATGTAATCAGATTGCCTAAATGATCCATTCCTTGTTCTAGACAAGCTACTGCATCTCCACCAGTCAATTTCTCTGCTTCTGCCCAACTCATATAATCCTGTACTGCTGCCTTTTCTCCTTTCAATCCTATTGCCGTTTCATAATCCTTAGCCGATAAGTCATACTTTTCCAAATCAAAATAGGCTTCGCCTCTTGTCAATAATCCAACAGCATTGTTAGGAAAATGAGCTATGTAAGATTGTATCGAAAAAAGTGCAGAGTCGGGTTTTTCTTGTCCAAGATAGGCTTGTCCTAAATGTAAATGAACTAAATGTAAGTTCTCATTCAGGTTTAAAGCCTTTTGAAAGTCGTCTTTTGCATCAATATAACTGCCATGAGCCTGCCATAATAAGCCTCTTTGCACATATAATACCGCATTTTCAGGCTGCTTTTCCAACTGTTTGGTCAATTCTTGAATTTGCTCATGCATATCTCCATGAGCCACCAATATTAAGTGACTCAATATGAGTAAAATAATGCTAAAAAAATGAAATGGACGCATATCTTCATTTATCTATAAAAGATTCTCCCAAGATATACGAAAATGAATTATAATGGTTACTTAAACACAAAGCAACTTGTATAGGTTTACCAAGGTTGACTTATTTTATAATCAAATAAAAAATGGATCGCTTCAATCGGATTGCTAACCACGTCAAGAAGAGGCAATCCGATTGCTCAAGAGAAAGGAGTCCATTAATATAAATCAATCGGATTGCTGGTTCATACGGGAAGACCCATCCGATTGAAGCGACTTATCTTTTCTTGGATTTCAGATAACTTTGATGGGTAGCCTCATTTCCTGATCTTTTGCTACAAATACTGTTCAGTTTGTGAAGCGTTCTGTCCTTTCAAAAATAGCCCCGATAGTAGCGGTATAAATGCAATGCGCTGGCTACCTAAAACTTGGCGCATTTATAGGAGCGGATAGCGGGACTTTCCATCACGACAACGCACCTGACCATTCGCTCCTATAAATCAAATTCATTGAAAGAACCACCGCTATCGACTATGGACTTAAAACTATTGACTATTAAAACCATTCAATTAAGGCAATTGCTCGTCTATCACGATATTGGAGATATTTCCAACATTGGAAGGATGGGTTAAGTTAGTGAAAAATATAGTATTGGGATCATTCGATGCGCCTTGATAAATGACTTGACCGTCTAAATTCACATCTTTGGCACTGTAAGTTGTCAAAATATAATTGATATTGGAATTGGCATTATTGGGATTGCCCAAAACATCAAAAAATATGGAGTTGACATCGTTGCTGGCTCCTTGAAAAATCACTTGATTGTTTTCATCAGCATCGCCTGCCCAAAGTTGATTGATACCATTGGATTGTAAAACGGGCGAAGTTCCCCAAAGAGGCGTTTGGAAACTTTTGAAATCCGCTAATGGTGTGCCTCCACTTGTAAAATCAACCACATTGGCGGTCATCGCTCCTAAATGATTGCGGTGGCGAATGGCGATATAGTAAGTATCATTGGGGCTATTTAAACTTAATTCTGTATTCGCATTTTGAGCATCTACGACATCTCCATCTCGTTGAAGCAAACAGGCTTTTTCTTCCAAAATAATGCTAGGATTATTCACATCTCTTACTTCGACTAAAACCCAATCAACTATTGCATCATTGCCTGTTGTTGTTAAAAGGTTGGTATTTAAGGTTGTATTATTGAGATAAGGATCAAGAGTTGGTAGAAGGTTCAAACTTCTTAAATCGTCTCGCATCAAACCACTTGCCGCATCAAAAGCTCCACTCAAACAAGCTCTTACGCTAAGACTAGCCATTGGATTTTGATTATTACATCCATCACCCACATAAACGGCTGGCATCAACTGTGCTAAAAAATTGGCAGAACCTTCTTGTATCGTCAAAGCATCTGCTGTATCATTCCACAATTCATGTCCGCCTCCTTGAAATACGTTGAGTTCATTGGTAATTCCTAAAGCATCTGTTCTTGCATGGATTAAATTGGAACCACTCAAAGCAGGAAAAATGGGATAGTTGAAAGGTGAAGCAGTATTGATATTGACCGTTTCATCGGCTGTGCCATGAAAGGAAATAATGGGCGCATCACCCGCATCAATCCATAAAACATCTCGTATCGCTCCCCATAAATTGACTACGGCATTGGGCTTGCTGTCGTTGGTGTGTGCATTGCCCGAACAGTCCAAACATCCTAAATCGGGAAAATTATAGGTAGCATCAAAATCTGCTGAAGTTCCTCGTTCAGACTCATCTAAATAGGCGGCATTGATGGCACTAATCGCTCCTGCACTTGCTCCTCCTCCAAACACATAATCGGGATCAATTCCATAAGTTGTGGCATTGGCTCGAAAATATCGAACGGCTGCATTGAAATCTTGTGCGCCTCTGTAAACGGCTCTGATCGCACTATTGGTACTCAAAAAGTTGAAGCCGATTCGATAGTCAATGCTGGCAACACAATATCCCTTTGCTGCCAATGCTCGACAATAATCGACTAATTCTGCTTGTCGTTTATCGCCTACTAAAAAAGCTCCTCCAAATGCCATAATGACCAATGGACGCTCTGTTAAATCATCGCCTAGTGGTTGATAAAAATCAAAGGAAAGATTTTGTGTATAGGTAAAGGCTTCTATAAGGTAAGGACCCGACAAAGCATCAACTGTTGCATAAATTGCTGGTTCTTGAATTACTTCCACTTCAAAAATATCCTCTACATATCTTTGTGAACAGTTTTGGGCAGTCATCACCATTGGGCAAAGGACTAGCCACCAGAATATTATTCTAGACATAATTGTTTATCAATAATTAGTTGTAGGTAAAAAGAGGGGAAAATGAAGGGAAGTTGCACTAGGTTGAGAATCAAAAGAGGAGATTTTAAATTCTCGTAAATAACAAAAATACTATATTCGTTCATTAATTCAAAATATTTCTAACAACTGAAGGTTCATTCCTAACGAGTCCAAGCAGTCAGATTTTGAAAACCTGACTGCTTGAGTCTATCCATATCGACCAATTACCTCTCCAACAAATACTTCTTAAAATCCTCAAACTCCACCGACATCGGCACCGCTACTTTCAAACGATTTTGCAACACCTCCAACGCTTCTGGAATTTCAATAGACTCATCCAATGTATCTTCGACCACATCAATAAACTTAGCAGCGTGGGCAGTTGCTTGAAAAATAACTTGATGATCTGGATTTTCTTGATGAAAGGCTTTGGCTCCCAAGTATCCAACGGCTGTATGCGGACACGCCACATAATCAAAACGATATTTCATTTCCTTAATCGCTGTCAAGGTTTCCATATCATCAAAACGATAAGCTTTTACATCTTTTCGGATCGCCTCCACCGAAGCATCATACAAATCTTGAATACGTTGAAAATTACTAGGACTTCCCACATCCATCGCATTAGAATAGGTTCTCACTGAAGGACGAGGACTATATTCACCCGTTTTCAAATATTCAAAAAAGACATCATTACTATTATTGGATGCGATAAATTGCTCAATCGGCAAACCCATTCGTTTAGCCATCAATCCAGCCGTTATATTTCCAAAGTTACCACTAGGCACACACATTGCTACAGGTCGATTTTTATCCTTTCTTTGTTGAAAGGCTCGAATGTAGTAAAAGGCTTGCGGGATCAAACGAGCGATATTAATGGAATTGGCAGAAGACAGATTAAATTTATTAGACAATTCTTCATCTAAAAAGGCTGCCTTTACGAGTCGTTGACAATCATCAAAGGTTCCATCAACTTCAACTGCTGTAATATTTTCGCCCAAAGTCGTCAACTGTTTTTCTTGCAAAAGGCTCACCTTTCCACTTGGGTATAAGATCGTCACTCGGATATTGGGTGTTTTATAAAAGCCCAATGCAACAGCTCCACCTGTATCGCCCGATGTCGCCACCAATATATCCAACGTTTTATCTTCGCCTTTGACCAAATGACTCATCAATCGGGACATAAATCTTGCGCCAAAATCTTTGAAGGCTAAGGAAGGTCCGTGAAACAATTCCAAACAAGATAAGTCTTCGTTCAACTCTACCAAAGGAGCTTCAAAATTCACCGCATCATAAACGATTTCTTTCAAGGCTTCCGCAGGTACGCTTCCTTGTAGCAAGTTGTTGGCAAATTGAAAGGACAATTCTGGAAAGCTCAATTCTTCCAAGTTCGCCCAATAATCCGCTGGCATTGCTGTCAATGTTTCAGGCATATACAATCCTCTATCGGCTGGCAAGCTTCTCAAAACAGCCTCTTTCAAATCCGTTTCTGGAGCTTGTCGTTTCGTACTATAAAATTTCATATACTTATTTTTAACTCGTGATGGGTTGATAGTGATTTTTTAGATTAGTCACTGATCAATCGTTTTGAGTGACAAGTGATAGTGGCTGGTGACTTTCGGTTCTATTAGTGAATTTAAGTATCTAACAGAAATCCTATTAATCCTAATCCTTTTTTTGGCTAGGAGCGAAAGGTTTTTCTTTCATCGTTACAGAAAGTCCCGCTATCCGCTCTTATAAATGCGCCAAGTTTTACAAAGCCACCGCATTGCATTTATACCGCTACTATCGGGGCTAGTTGGTTTTGGACACCACCTTTCAAGAACTGAACCATTTTAGAATTTAGAAATTAAAAATTATAATTTAATTCAGTCTGGACTAGTTCATTGTGGGGCGACCCGTCTAAAGTTGCCAAGTTACCTTCATTATAAAAAAAGATAAGATAAGTCGCTTCAATCGGATGGGTCTTCCCGTATGAACCAGCAATCCGATTGATTTATATTAATAGACTTCTTTCTCTTTATCAATCGGATT
>JAHDBB010000095.1 GCA_020630635.1 Chitinophagales bacterium | reverse complement strand
TAGAGTAACCGAATCAAGTGGTTATACTTTTGGTCCATGTGAAGCTATTACACCTCCAGTTTGTCCTGAAAACGTAACTGAAAATCCAGATGGTACAGTTACTTTCTGTTACCCTACTGGTTCTGCCTATACTATCCAAAAATTAACTACTGTAAATGGAGTTGCAGCAAACTTAGCTGGTCAAGAAGGCGATTGTTTAACTTACTCTTTAGAGACTGCTACTACAAGTCCTTATGCTCTAGGTGACTGTGAGCCTATTGCTCCTCCAGTTTGTCCTGAAAATGTAACTGAAAATCCAGATGGTACAGTTACTTTCTGTTACCCTACTGGTTCTGCCTATACTATCCAAAAATTAACTACTGTAAATGGAGTTGCAGCAAACTTAGCTGGTCAAGAAGGCGATTGTTTAACTTACTCTTTAGAGACTGCTACTACAAGTCCTTATGCTCTAGGTGACTGTGAGCCTATTGCTCCTCCAGTTTGTCCTGAAAACGTAACTGAAAATCCAGATGGTACAATTACTTTCTGTTTTAGTGATGCTTTTTCATTGACAACAAAAAGTATCAAGATGAATGGTGAAGTATTAACTGTTGTAGGTCAGAGTGAGGATAAATCATGTATCACACTTTCTGCACCATCTGCTAAAGCTGCTACCTATGCATGGGATGATTGTGCAGGTATTCCTCCTGGTGAGCTTCCTGTAGAATTACTTTCTTTTGGTGGGACATACGATGAACGTCGTCATGCAGTTGCTGTAAAATGGGAAACACTTTCAGAGTTGAATATAAACTTTTATCAATTAGAAAGATCTTTCGACGGACAACGATTTGAAGCAATTCATAAAATTTATGATATAGAAAATTCAACAGATTTGAATCAATACAATTATACAGACAATTTAGATGACACGCCTATAAAAATGGCTTATTACAGATTGAAAACAGTAGATTTAGATGGTACATTCGAATATTCTGACATTGCATCAGTAGAAATTACAAGAAAAAATGTAGCGATTTTAGTATATCCTGTTCCTGTAAAAGGAGAAGCTATTATTGAGATTGAAGGTAAAGGTACCGTTATGGTACGTGATATGTTTGGAAGAGTTGTAGCTCAACAAGTTAAAGCTTCTGAAAATACAAACGTGACAGTTGATTTAAGTCACTTACCATCAGGAAATTACTTCGTACAGTTTCTTAACCAAAACGGTCTAAATCTTTCTACTAAGAAAATTACAGTAATTACGAACTAATCAGATTTTTGAATGCCTTAGCTTTTTTAAAGTTAACTCTAAAGCCCAAGCAAGTAGCTTGGGCTTTTTTATTGTTATAAAATAATTATAACAATAAAAATTAAATTGTTTTTCAAATGATTACTTTGTAATCTTATAGACAGCTTTACTTCTCATTGCATTCAAAATCATCATATTTTCATATAAAAACATTAACGTTACCCTCAATTTATACTGTCACTTATTCATTACAAAAGTACACTTATTCATCTTCTCGTTTTTTTTTCAAAAATGGCATAAAAATGGACTTTTGAGACTACTGTGAGACTTTAATACTACCCTCTCTTTTTAACAAAAATAAACTATTTGATAATGAACAAGTTAATGTACAACTTTATTCTATTTTTAACTATTGCATTGTTTTCTAATGCAATTATAGCTTTCCCAGAAAATATAAACAACGAAGATAAAACAAATACTATCCTTTCAATTGTATGTCCGTCGTCTATAACAGCAGCAGCAGCAGTTTGTACTCAAGATAGAGTCGGAAATAGTAGTTGTTCTCAACAATTTACATTATGCTTTGATCGTACAATTGATGTACCCGCTATCGGAGATCCTGTTACTATAAATGGTATTTCAAGTACCGTAAATAGTGTAAATGAACTATGTGTTACTGTCTCAATAGTCTATTCATCAGGAGCAGCTCCTAGTGAACCTTTTACTGTTGATGGTTGTATTCCTACTGTTCCATGCCCAACTTCTATAGTAGCTGAACCAGCTATTTGTACTCAAGATAGAATCGGCGGTAGTAGTTGTTCTCAACAGTTTACCTTATGTTATAGCCAACTTAGTGACGTACCCGCTATTGGAGAAACTGTGACTATAAATGGCATTTCAAATACAGTAAATAGTGTAAATGGATTGTGTATCACTGTTACATTGGTGTATCTACCAACAGAGGCTCCTAGTGCTCCTTTTACTGTAGACGATTGTATTCCTAGTCCTTCTAATCCAATATGCCCTGATTCTATAGAGTCTATTAATAGTGAATCTTGTATTGATTTACCTAAAGGTCCTGTGTGTTCACGACAATTAAGATTATGTTATAGTCAAGAAAGTGATATGCCAGCAGTTGGAGATGATGTTACTATAAACGGTCTCACTCAACCTATCACTAGTATTGATGGTTTGTGTGCGATATTGACTATAAGCTACACACCTGAAGAACAACCTACTCTTCCTTTTACTGTAGATAATTGTGTTGCTACTAGCCCTTGTCCTGAAAGTGTTACTGAAAATGCTGATGGTTCACTAACGTTTTGTTTTGCAGATGGCAAAGATTTGACAGGGTTAAGCTCTAGTACAATCAACGGAACACTTGCTACATTTATAAGCCAAGATGGTAACTGTATGACTTATATCCCTAAAACAACCACTACTGCTCCTTATGCCTTAAATGATTGTGACGCAATAAGTCCAACTACTTCTACTCCATGTCCTGCTTCGGTGACTTCTATAGATAGTTCTTGTGCAATTAGTGAAACAAGTGTCTCAAATTGCACAAATACATTAGAACTTTGCTTTAACAAAACTGCTGATGTCCCCGCTGTTGGTGAATCTATCACTATCAATGGTATTACAGATGTTGTATCTAGTATTAATGGTCTATGTGCTACTATTATCTTAAACTATACATCTGATGCAGCTCCTACTGCTCCGTTTACTGTTGACAACTGTACCGAAACGGAGCCATGTCCTGAAGGTGTAACCGAAAATATTGATGGTACATTAACTTTTTGCTATACCGTAGGTACGCTTTTACCTGCTCCTAAATCCACTACGATTAATGGGGTTACTGCTGGTGTAGTTTCTCAAACCCAAGAATGTGTAACCTATAGTACGGGAGAAGCTGTAGCTGCTCCTTATGCTCTAGGAGAATGTGATCCTATCAGTCCTAGTACTTGTGCTACTTCAGCCTGTTCAAATGAAGATGGTAGTTTTCAAATTTGTTATAATAAAACAGAAGATTTACCTCAAGTTGGTGATAGTGCAGGTATTGTACTAGATAATGGCGCTAAAGCAACTTGTGAGGTTGCTTCTATTGATGGACTTTGTGTTACGTTAAACTCTTGTGCATACAAAACAACTCATACTGAAGTTGCTACTGCTATTGCAGTTGATGGTTGTGACCCTATTGAGTTATTTACTTGTGCAACGACTTCATGTCCTGAAAGTGTTATTGAAAATACGGATGGTACATTAACTTTTTGTTATACTGTAGGTACGCTTTTACCTGCTCCTAAATCTACTACAATTAATGGGATTACTGCTGATGTAGTTTCCCAAACCCAAGAGTGTGTAACCTATAGTACAGGAGAGGTTGTAGCTGCTCCTTATGCTTTAGGAGACTGTGATCCTATCAACCCCAGTACTTGTGCTGTTTCAGCCTGTTCAAATGAAACTAGTGATTTTACAATTTGTTACAATAGTATAGAAGACTTGCCTAAAGTTGGTGATGGTATAAGTGTGGTGTTAGATAATGGTGCGAAAGGTGTTTGTCAAATCGCTTCTATCGACGGACTTTGTATTACCTTGAACTCTTGTGCATTTAAATCAGCTGGTGTTGGTATTGCTACTAATGTAAAAGTACATGGCTGTGATCCTATAGAACTTATAGATTGTAGCGAATTACCTGTAGAGTTATTTTCATTTACTGGTCTATATCATGAACAGCGTCATGAAGTAGTTGTAAAATGGGAAACTCTTTCAGAATTGAATATAGACTTCTATCAATTAGAGCGCTCATTTGATGGGCAGCGATATGAAGCAATTCATAGAGTATTTGATATTGAAAACTCTAACGATTTAAATGAATACAACTATATCGATAATCTAGATAACACAATTATCAAAAACGCATATTATAGATTAAAAACTGTCGATCTAGACGGAACATTCGAATATTCCAATATTATACCTGTAGAAATTACTAGAAAAAATACTGAGATTCAAGTTTACCCTATACCTGTACGAGGAGAAGCTATGATTGAAATTGAAGCTAAAGGAACAATCATAATACGTGATATGTTTGGAAGAGTTGTCGCTCAACAAGTTAAAAGCGATAAAAGTACAAACGTAACGATTAACTTAAGTCATTTACCATCTGGCAATTACTTCGTACAATTTTTAAACCCAAATGGTCTAAATCTTTCTACTAAGAAGATTACCGTATTTGCGAACTAATCAGATTTTTTGAATATATTAATTTTAAAAGTCCAAGCAGCTTGCTTGGGCTTTTTTTATTATGGGAAAACTAGATCGCTTTCTTCTAGGTTTTTTGTAAATCCTAAAATACTATTTTTTAATCTGCTAAAATTAATCCTTGTCTTATCTGTCCATATTCCCCCATCATTTTCTAATTCTTTTTTAGCTGCATTATAACGAGAACTAAATAAAATATAGGTATCAAATTTATCGGAATCCGAATCAAGATAGGTTGATAGTAATTGGAATGTTTTTTCATAATCATCTGCCCCTACTGCTAGCTTAACTGCCATTTTAAATTCTTTGAGATTTGTAGGTGTTGAAGGTTCGGGTTTAATGTCCATTGGTTTAGATTCTTCTTTTTTAGTAGATCTGGTTTCTTTTTCTTGGTTCTCATTCTCTGGTTGCTCTTCTATTATATCGGGTGTTTCTCCTTTTAAATAAAAAATAAATTGTCCTCCATAATCCCCGACGCCTGAGAGTTTACCCGATATCGGTGTTTGTTTAGCACCATGTGCGATCTTCACATCATCTAATAAATATTCGCCAAGTTTTGACGCTCTAAGGTGCTCATCATTATTTTCTAGTCGATACAATAATGATTTTGCAAAAGGACTATTGTCCACCACTTCCTCATCGCTCCGCCCTGAGGTAATGCCCCAGCGAGATTTATGTTTATCCAAAGCAGCAATGACAGGTGTAACATTGCGCCTTGTACTTCGAGTAAATAGTGAACCTGAATAACAAGAGTCTGAAATCACTAGAACATGATGCGCCTTGAGGTGTTTAAGCGTACTTGTAATCTTATTGGTCGAAAGATAGTCTTGGGTTTTCATATTTCGGGCATTGACAGGTACCCAATAACCTTCTTCATACAGCTCGTCATAATGCCCATGCCCTGCAAAATAGATTACAAGATTATCGTATGCCGTCAAATTTTTAATATAATACCTCAATCGCTCATAAATATTATCTTCTGTAGCTTTTTTATTGAAGAGTTCATAAATTTTATCGTCTTCAAATTCATATTTTGTGGTCAATAATTGAATCAATTGTTTGCACTCCTTCACACAAGTCCTTAGTGGACGGTGGTCTTCGTATTGATCGATGCCAATAATAAATAGATAATTGACTCTTTTTGCTTTTTGCTTTTTTTCTTTCTTTTTTTTCTTATGAAAACCTCCTACTCTTCTGGTCAATGCTTCACCATCATCTTCAATTGGAATTTCATTCATGGTTTGGGGATTATTAGTTTGTCCTGTAATCACTTTTACTAGGTTCTCTAGTACGATTTCTTTCTTGCGTTCTTTATTATTAATGACTTTAATAATGCTGACTTTTAGTAAGAGTTGATGATCGCCTGTTTTCATAGGGGTCACATAAAAAACCCACTCGGTATAGTCATCGTCTTCTACAAATTGCTCCTTTTCTGTAAGGGCTTCTACTTTAAATGCTCCACTCACTTCGCTTCTGAGTTCTGCTTCCATAATTTCAGAAATCTTTACATCCATCATCTTTATATCGTCTTCATTCAAGACTTCTTTATCTAGCAAAACGATTGCCTCATCCATTCCCACCCTTACTTGACATTTGTAGCGTTTTTTGAGCTGCATTTTTGTAGGAATATCGTGTACGATTTTTCCCATGTTTTTACGCTTTCGAATTGGTGGCGTAGGTACTAAATCTTTGGATGATGCTTCACTTATTTCTACTGGAATCATATCTTCATCAGCAACTGCATCTTCACTAAGATCAAACGATTCCAGCGGAAAGTCATCTTTCGGAATGTCCTTACTTTCAAGATTCGTTCTAGGCTTATTCCCTATAGATGCCTTTGCTTCTCGACCTGATAATTTATTGGTCAAAAACTCTATAAAACTTGCGAGTTTGGTGTATTCCTCATCTAGTGCTGGTTTGGAAAGTTGGCTTAGTGTTTTTTCTCTATCGGGTATGATATGATAGATGGAAAACCATTCTTTATCCCACATACAGGCTCTTACTAGAATCGGGATAATGGGTAGTTTTTTATTGGCTTTGGCTCGTCCTGCAATGCGTTTTTCCCAATCAAAATAAAAATCACTATTCAAAAAATCCGAACTAATGAATAGTATAAACGCATCAGCTTTGTCAATTTCTAATTGAATGACTTCGTTACGAATTGAGCCCGCCGAAATTTCTCTATGATGAAAAATGCGGATTGCTTCATTACGAACTGCCCGACGGAGCTGCTTTTCCAAGGGCTGGATATAGTCGTAATCTTTATCGTCAAAGGCAAAGTATAGGTTTATTGGGTGCATACTACTTTAGTGAATAGTGGTTAGTCGTTTTATAGATAGTAAATTTAATAAATATGCTTAAATATTAATTATCTTTTTTAATCCTTTTGAGGTTTTACTCAACTAAAATAATTCTGGATGATTTATTAGTGATTCTTATTCTCTAGTCTCTTAATATTTCGTTTAATTTTTTCACTACAATTGGTTCTACAAAATAATTACAGTGGTGACAATCTACATCCGAGAAATGTGGTGTAGGAGTCCGTTTGGTAGAGACATTTTTAATACTCGAAACCGCTACGGCTACATCATTTGGTTCATCTTTATAAAATAAATTGCCTCCAGCTTTGATAATCTTATCTAGCAACTTTTGGTAATTTTCATCATCCTTATAATATTCGATTAAGTTCCCTGCAACGATGTGATAGGGTATATTGGGATCGGGATTTGCTTCTAGTTTTGGTAGAAATGGATTTTTATCGTAGTCCATTTGTGCTAGTGTTTTTGTCAGTTTTTTAGAGCCTTTTAGAACGGCTAAAATAGTAGCGGCATAAGCAAATGTTCCAAAATAATTGACTAAAAAAGAAATCAAGTACGTGGCATAGTCTCTATAGGTTGTAATCCTTGCAATCGCCGAACCTGCATTGGGTGTTCCTGCCATCACTAACTTTTTGACGACTTCTTTTCCTTGCATCGTTTCAATAAAATATCGAGCAACTAACCCTCCCATCGAATGGGCTAAAATAGTAATCTTCTTTCCTCTTTCAGGGTTTATACCCGCATTGAAAAGTTTTTCTTGGAGGATTTCTGCGGTTTTTTGTATTTCTGTATTTAAATTTTCATAATCGTAGGCTAGCACCAAATCAAATGGTTCTGCTGAATCTTTACTTGCTTTGAAGACGTTCTTTGCATAAACAGCCATTCCTTCTGTGTTTCCAATAATTCCATGAACGACTAAGAGAATATTATTGGCATTCTCTATTTGAGTGGGTAATCCTGCTGATTTATAACGTGGTTTGTGTCCGCTATAATCAATCCATTGAAGCGTCTGGGTATTTCGACCAAGTGCCAATTTTAGGAAGCACATTCCTAGAGCTTTTAAAAAGCCTCTTGTTCGTTGATTTTTTAACTCAGGAATATGATTGATTTCAACATCTACCGAACCATCTGGTTTGCGATCGCCAGCGAGGAAAGGGATAAAATGCTCTCCATCAAAGGTCAATGGCAATAGCATTTCGCCTTCTTTCAAGTCTGCATTGACCGTTATTTTAAGAGGATTTTCTTTTAGGCTTTCTGAATTTTTCACATTGCCTAGTGATAGGGTATTAACGGTACGAATATCCTTGGTTCCTCGATTTAAAGATAATAATTCCATATCGCTTCCTAAAAACGTTTGAGCCACTATATCTATGGGATCATAATCTATACTTTTGGTGTTTGCACTTGCAGTAGTAAGGGATAGTTCTGCTTCAAATTCAGGATGGGAATGAACGACAATAAAGTCTCCTACTCCGCTACTTTCTTCCTTTTTAATCGCATTAACTTTTCCTACAACTTTAACCGTCATTGTTTTTGTAAACCATATATGTTGCCCTGTTTTTTTTGCCCGACGGCTTCCCAAGCCTCCTTTACCATCTTCTATTAAAACAGATGATTTCGTTTTTCGTTTTCTATTATAGGTCTTTGTTTCGCCGATAACCAAATCATCTAGTATATAGGGTGCTACAAAAACTTCGTCTGTACAGAATATAAACTTGAAGTTATTGACATATTCGGTTTCTTCTGGTTCTAGATAAAACTCATCTGCTAGAATCGAAATTTGTGATCTTTTGGGTAAAGCTGTATTTACTGCACCATCAAGGGTATGTACTCCATACTCTTGTGTCATTAAAAAAGCAGTTGTCTGCAAATTATAGTTTGAAAAGTTATTCTTTAATTTAATTTCAAACTCTACAGGTTCGTACTCTTTTGTTTGATGGTCTTTATCCAATTCTACAACAAGTTCAATTTCATCTTCATTAAAGACTTCAATATCTTTTCCGTCTTGTATATAATGAACCTCAATATTTTTGCCCAATGCGCCTTTTTCATTTCTAAGATTTTTCACCGAATGCCAACTAGAAATGTTTTCTAAAAAAGCGATAGCATCTTTAAAAACGAGTTCGTCATCATCTCCTTTTATTGTTCTAAGGGCTTCTTTATTGTCCGCATATAAAATTTGCACTTCATCATCATCAACGACAAACTGGTATTCTACGCTTATCGCTTCACTAAATTTAAATCGAATCGGGCGAATAAATTCAGTATTTTTCGAGTATCTTTTTTCGCCTTCTTTTGAAGCAAATACAAGTTGTATTGTCAAGGCTTCCATTGGGATGCTCAATATTTCTGCAAAGTAATTCATTTTATTTTTATCGCCTTCAAAGTCAATGATGGAATGATCCAATTGGATAGACGTAGCGATATATTCTCCTATCTTCTCTTCACCCTCAAATAAAGCAAAAGTGAAATCTTGTTCCGCATCTGTAGGAACACCATGAATGGCGCCATACATCACTTTCCAAGTTTCTTTTTTTGCATCATAATTGACGCTGACTCTTTGACGCTGACTTCCTTCTCCTAGCCCTAGGAAATTTTCATGGGCATCAAATTGATTGTATGGATAGAAAGTCGGGTTTTGCTTTGTAGTGACTTGATTGACCGCTCCTTTTGTTTGTGTATAAAGATTGGCATAACTTATCCCCCCAGCATTTACTTCTAATACATCCAACATTTTTTTAAGGAATAACCCCCTCTCAATCCGCATTTCGTAAGCTTTCTCTTTTCTACTACAAGCAGAAAGTGCAATATGTTTACTAGCCGGAATTGTAATTTTCCCCTCTTTTTTTAATTGTTTACTATAATGACCATCAAGATATGTTTCTAGTGCTCTTGGTTTGTCAATATTGACTTGGTACTTCGCATTTAAATCAATTTCTTTTTTACTACTTAAAAGCGGATTGAGATGACTTATATCTCTAGTAATCCCTCCAGAATGGCAACAATCAAAAATGGTAACAACTTTCGCTTCTTTATGAGCAATACGCTCTAGAAGCACGGCAAGCTCTTTATCCGCTAGAAGTTGCCCTCCTTCGACAAGGCTATCATAACAGACCATAGATTCATTCATACCTTCAGCAAAGAAGGTTTCAAACTCTTCAGCGGCTTTTTCTTGAGTACCGTGACCACTATACAAAAAGATAAAGGTATCTTCTGCATCTATATTTGATGTAACTTCTTCAAAACCATCTATAATGTTTCTATAGGTGGCTTGTTCGTTTAATAAGGTCTTGATATGAGTTTTATCAAAACATTGATGGAGAAACTTTGTAAATGCTTCAACATCGTTTTGGCAACCATAAAGTGGTGTAACACCCGATTTTGGATGATAATTATTTATACCGATAAGTAAAGCATGGAGTTTTTTTTGAGACATGGAATACTGGTTTTTATTGGGTAAATTTGAAAGACATTCAAATATAATAAAAAATCAATATCCTAATAATGTATTTAGATGAAAGTGCATATAGAATACACTACGAAGAATTGTATAATAAAAAAGCACCTCTACAAACTCAAGTTGGAGAAGTGCTTTTAATACTATATAAAGTATTCACATAAATATGAAATACTACAAACACATTGAGAGAAGTAAATCTAATCTAAATTTCAGTTTTTTTTAAAACATTAAAAAGCAACATTAATTAAGCGGTTGATTTTTATATTAAAAGGCATATTTTTATATTAAATGGTTTAACATCGCATAATAATAATATAGTATTACCGTAACTAAAAAACACTCCTACTGACCGATGCCGAAGAAGTGTTTCTTAATACTATACATGTACTTTCACAATAAATTATGAAATACTACAAACACATTGAGAGAAGTGAATACAAACGCTAAGTTCAACTTTATTTATAATACTAAAAAACATCGTTAATTAAACGGCAGTTATCATTACTAAACGGTAGATAATGGTATTAAATGGCGTTCAATCTACTTAGAAATGCTTCTTTCTTTCTTCTAGATACATCTAAGTGTACACCATTGTTCAGCAAAATACTCCCTCCTTCTCCCTTATTATACTTTACTAAATAATTAAGGTTAATCATATGTTTTCTGTGAATTCGAGCAAAAGGGTAATTTTCTAACAATTGCTCAAAGTTGCCTAGTGTCCTTGTACTAAAAATTTTAGTTCCATCAACATTGAAAACATATGTACAATTTCCATCTGCTTCTAAATATAGTATATTGTTTATTGAAATGAATTCTAGACCTGCTACCACAGGAATCCCTATGCGATGATGCGGGATATTAGTATTCATATTTTTAATGAAGTTTTGAACTTTTTCTCTTTTTTGAGTACTTGTTTTGTCTAACTTACCAAAAACCTTTTGCACCTCTTTGATAGAAATTGGTTTTAATAGGTAATCTAAACAGGATATTTTAATTGCTTGAATTGCATATTTATCAAACCCTGTAGTAAATACAACCTTAAAGGGAAAAAACTCAAACTTAGATACTAATTCGAAGCCATTTCCTCCAGGCATTTCTATATCTAAAAATAGTATATCTGGCATCTCATGAAGTAACTTATTATAAGCATCGGTAATATTATTAGCTGTAAATTTGACCTCAACATTTTCACAATAGTTTTCCAAAATATGCTTCAAAATAGATATACTATTCGCTTCATCATCTACAATAAAAACACTGTACTTAAACATTTTAGATAATTAATATTTTTTGATAAACTTTAAGCTCAAATTCTGAGAACCACTTTTATATCCTCATTATAATTTCATCCTTTACGTTTTCTTAAAACTCTGGACTGAATTAAGATTACCTTGAATTTAACCCAGCCCAGAGAAGGTTATAATGATAAAACTACTGTTTGATAATCTTTCCATGTTGAACCTTTCCTTCCGTTGTTACTATCTGATAGATATAATAACCTGCTGGAAATTTAGAGCTATCGAAGAATAATTGATGTGTACCTGCTCCAAACGTTCTATTATTTGCAAGTTGCTGAATTATTTTTCCTTCTAGTGTTATAATCTTAGCACTAAGTGTTGTCTCTGTTGGTAATTTAAATTCTAACATTGCTCTGCTCTTAAATGGGTTCGGTCGAATGCTTACTTCAATGATTTGAGGAAGAGAGTCTTCTGTTTTTAGTCTTTGCATACACTCTCCGTCCTCATTAGGGACTCCACCTCCTGGACAAGGACAACCATTACTTACGCCTGGTATATTTGGACACATATCAATATCATCTGGGATACCATCGCCATCACTATCACTACTACTACCACCACTACTACTACTATCACCTCCATCATCTGTATCACAAGCACTACCAATCACTTCATCGAGAGGATTAATATCGCTTACAGGTTCAATTGATACCGCAGCTTTATAAATTGCATCAATCTCCCAACCTCCCAATCCTAACCCACCTCTTCTTTTTTTTGTAAAAAGAATTGGGTTATTGTTTATCTTATGGTGTGTAGTAGTAGTACCAGAAAGATATAGATTCAAAGAAGGTTTTCCTTGAGTTAGAATTTCTATTTCTTCTTGGATTTGATTAAATGTTGAAGGATCAAATTTTATAGTATTGATAAGAAGTTCGTTTTCAATATTTACTCTTGCAAATGCATTGATTCCAATAATTTCATCATCGGTGTTTAAGATAGCTTGTAATACAGCTCCAATTGTTTGCCAAAAGTTTAAATCTATTGCATTTTTAAAATCGTCAAAAGACAAATCAACTAAATTTGCAAATCCAGCAAAATCTACATCATCACTCATAAAATCGGTAATAGTTAAGACTTCAAGTCCTTGTGCAAGATTTTGAATTTGTGTCTCCAAAAGTTGATAAACATCTTCTTTTATATTATATGAAGTGCGTTCTTCTTCCCAAACAACTGTAAACATTCCATAGAATGTAATTGGAGTCTCACCTAGGAAGACTTGAAGTAGATCAGTTGGTTCATCGATCACTTCTAAATCTGTGAATGTTACGGTACCATCTGATCCTGGAATAGTTACAATATCTCCAGCATCTACACCTGATGCAAAATTGTCGATATTATCTAATCCTGGCGCAAGCATTGTTACACTAGAACCACATTCACCGACATTTAATCGAAAGGCAACATTCATAGTATACGGCTCGTCTCCATTACATATCCCACAATCTTCTTCTTCCACAATCTTCAAACTCTTATATTTAATTCTCCAATCTTGGCTTGGGCAGCCATTTCCTAGTATAGCGTAGTCATTTGGGCAAGCATCCATTGAATCATAAATACCATCTCCATCAGAATCTGGACATCCACTAGTTGTAGTTGAATAATCATTGGGACAAGCATCAATATTATCATAGAAGCCATCTCCATCAGAATCGGTAGTAGGACATCCACTATTTGTAGTTGAATAATCATTAGGACAAGCATCCGTATTATCATTGAAACCATCTCCGTCAGAGTCAGGACATCCTTGTAATGTTCCATATGTATATGGGCAATCATCTACCCAGTTTGGGAAACCGTCACCATCATCATCGCATACATCTGACTCCCGTAATATTCGTCCATCTAATTTTTCCGATTTTTCAACAATGATTCCAATATTTGCAACCGTTTGATAATATAACTCAAAACAGTCTTTATATACATAGACATATCTATTTAATTCTCCTTTTGTTAGATACACTTTTTGTAATGTAATTTTATACTTATCAATTGCTACTACTTTAAATGAGAATCTATATCTATCATTAGACTCTAACATTTCTGTAATACTATTACTATTAGCCTTAATATTATTTGACAAAATCATTGCTAAAAGCAATAAAAAGTAGAATACTTTAAACTTATTTTTCATGTTTTTAATTATTTAATTGTTACATAATAATGTTTATTGACAATAGGTATTAAATTTAAGGACTCGCTGTACTTTTCACCATAACCATGACCTCCCAACTAAGTGTAGTTGGTAGCTTTCTTTTTTTACTCAACATTTGTTCTCCAAATTTTTATTTCTTATTTGCCTGAAATAAAAAACTTAATTGCTGAAAACTTCTGTGCTTCTGTCTAAATTGTTAATCACTTTTAATAATTTTCGATATTCCTTTAACCCCTCTTTTATAATCGGAAATATCAATAAAATATATCCCTGGATTTAGCCACGTGAAATCAATTAATTCAGATTTTTCGATGCGTCCTATTTTCTGATAGATTAACGAGCCTGTCACATCAAAAAGCTCAATTCTGCCTCTTAAAATATGCTCGGACAGTCTTATGTTTAAATTATCATATATAGGGTTTGGGAATATTTTCAGACTAAGGGATGTTTTTTAATTCTCCGTTGAACTTATTATACATTGTCGTTCTCCATAGATTTTTTCATCATTTTTGTAAGCACATAGAAGAATAGTTGGAAAACTATTTATATAATCATTGTCTTGATATCTGAACCCTATATTGCTAACAACTCCTTCAATAAGTGTGAATTTTTCATTATCCATAAAATGTAAAGGAAAGTTGAATTGAATGTGTTTTCTGTTGTCTTTAACATAAATAGAATCAACTTTATAAAATTTATGCTCACCATTCCATATACCTCCAATATAAAGAGAATCTTCAAGTTCTAATGATAAATCCATTATCAAATATTCGTTATCATTTTGATTATTCCGATACCATGCTTTCTGATTTAGGGAATCTTTTCTAAGAAAGCCTCTAAATTCTCCACCATATCCATCAATAACCTTATACGAAAATCCGTTAACAATTGTATCTCCAACGATTCGATGCTCTGTCATATCTATGCCCCAAAGATTTCCAATTGTAATATTCCATTGAGTAGATTCCGAGCCAAATAAATCCTCATAGTTTTGGTCAAATATGAAATTGGTCATCCATAAAAATAAAATTGTAAAATTTAGTGCTTTCATTTTTCATTTTTTTAGTTGTCGCCAACAACAATCTAAATTACATCTTTGATTTTCAGAGTCTTAAAGGTTTTATTCTCAATTCTCTAACGACTATGACCAATTAAGACAAGTTCTTCAATATTTTCTGGAACAATTAGAGATTATTCTATTGTATTTTTTAAAGACCATTTAAAATGAGCCTTATATT
>JAHDBB010000094.1:9941-14984 GCA_020630635.1 Chitinophagales bacterium | reverse complement strand
TTGACTCAAAATCTCTTTTCCCAAAATGCTGGACTTATTTTTTAATCGTTACTTAGCTAATTCGACTCCATTCTAACTTTTGTTGTTCGGCTTGCGTTTTTAGGAAGTTTTTGAGGGCTTGGTTTTCTTCCTTTTCTAATTCTGGATCTTCATCTAATAATAGAGTAGCGGCCGATCTTGCTCGTTGTAGGATTTTTTGGTCTTGGACGACATTGCCCATTCGTAAACCTGCAAAACCGCTTTGTTGTAAACCTTGTATATCTCCTGGACCTCGTAATCGCATATCTACTTCCGCAATTTTGAAACCGTCTGTGGTATCGACCATTGTATCAATGCGTTCTCGTCCATGTTTGGTCATCTTGTGTCCTGTCATTAGGATACAGTAAGACTGTTCGCTTCCACGACCTACCCGACCTCTTAATTGGTGGAGTTGGGACAAGCCGAAACGTTCTGCACTTTCAATAATCATAACGGATGCGTTGGGAACATCTACCCCGACTTCGATGACTGTTGTAGCAACCAAAATTTGTGTTTTATTCTCAACAAATCGGTCCATTTCAAAATCTTTATCTACGGTGTGCATCTGTCCATGTACGATGCTTACCCGATAGTTAGGAGGTGGAAAAGCACGGGTGATGCTGTCGAATCCGTCCATCAAATTTTTGTAGTCAAAGGCTTCGGACTCTTCAATGAGTGGATAGACCATATATACTTGTCGTCCTTTGTCGATTTGATCTCGTACAAAACCAAAAACAGCTAAACGATCCTTGTCGTAACGATGGACCGTTTTGATGGCTTTTCGTCCAGGTGGTAGTTCGTCGATTTGAGAAACATCTAAGTCGCCATATAAGGTCATCGCCAATGTTCGAGGGATGGGAGTGGCAGTCATGACCAATACATGCGGTGGAATTTTACTTTTGAGCCATAACTTTGAACGTTGTTGAACGCCGAAGCGATGTTGCTCGTCGATGATCGCCATTCCTAAGTTTTTGTACTTGACGGCATCTTCAATGAGGGCGTGGGTTCCTATCAAAATATCAATTACACCGATTTCTAAATAGTCTAACAGACTTCTTCGTTTTTTTCCTTTGATACTTCCTGTTAATAGCTCAACATTGATGTCTAAGCCTCTCACCATTTTGGAAATGCTTTTGAAGTGTTGTTGGGCTAGTATTTCGGTGGGAGCCATAAGGCAGGCTTGGTAGCCGTTGTCTAATGCCATCAACATGGTCATCAAAGCAACTACCGTTTTTCCACTTCCTACATCTCCTTGTAAGAGACGATTCATTTGAGAACCTGTCATGGTGTCTCGTCTGATTTCCTTTAAAACCCGTTTTTGTGCGCCAGTTAATTCAAAGCCTAAGTTGTTGTTGAAAAAGTTGTGGAATTTGTCGCCTAATTTTTCCAAAACGATTCCTTCTAATTTTTTGCGAACATGTCGAACTTGTAAAAGGCGCATTTGGAAACAGAAAAACTCTTCAAACTTTAGGCGATATTGGGCCGATACAATGTGTTGTTCGCTACTGGGATTGTGGACGTTTTTGAATGCTTCGTAGCGTCCCATCAGTTGTTGATCTTCGACAAATTCGGGTGTGAGGAAGTCGGGGATGCTATCGGGCGTGAGTCTTTCTAAAAGATTTTGAATGATGCGGGATAGACCTCTTGTGTCTAACTTTTTTGCCTTCAACTTTTCGGTACTATGATAGATGGGCATTAAGCGACTGGATAGGGGAATATTGGGATTGGCAATTTCTTCTATGTCGGGATGGGTAAAGTTGGGTTTGCCTCTAAAAAAGGTGGGCTTGGAAAATACGAGGTACTCTTTGCCTTTTTGTAAAAACTTTTGGAAGTAGGGAATGCTTTTGAACCAAACCAATTCTACTTCTCCTGTTTCGTCTGCCAATTTTGCTGTCAGGCGACGACCTCTATTATTACCAATGACTGCCATGGAAGTGATCTGTCCACGAATTTGGATGTATTGACTGTTTTCGCTGATGTCAGAGATATAGGTAATCTTGGTTTTATCTACATAACGAAAAGGGTAGTGCTGGAGTAAATCTCCAAAAGTCTTGACTCCTAATTCTTTTTTGAGGACCTCTGATTTGACAGGTCCAACCCCCTTTAAATATTCGATGGGAGTATTTAAGTCTGTTGTTGATTGATAAGCCATAATGTTTACTTGATAATCCTTTTTTAGTAAGTGACAAGTTGATGGTGACAGGTGACTTTAAATTTAAAAATCAATTGTCTTATTGACAACTATTAACCTACTAATTTATGTTACTAATTTTTTCTTATTTTTTTTACAAATCCTTAACAACTTCTTTTGTTTTCTTCTGTCTTGCAATGTAATAAAAATTTAGCTAATATAAAATAACGAATAAAAAAATATGTTAAATTCTAAAAAACAATGTTATAACGAATAATAAAAACTAATAAAGTCTTAACTTGCTGTTCTTCAAGAGTTTAAAAAGTTATTAACATGCTGTGGATAACTTCTTTATTAAAAAGTTTTCATTTCAAAAAGTTAAGGTCTATATTCGCCTAAAATCGGATGATAGACTGTGATTATGAAGGAAATTTCGCTATTTTTGAATAGTAGAAAGACAACTACATACCTACCATTTTATGGAATAAAAATTCATCCTACCTACAATTTGTCTTTGGAACTTGCTATGAAATTTGGACAAATTGATTATCCAACGATATCTATGTCGTTGCTTTTTTTAACCCAACTTTATTCGAGTTCAGTTAATGGCTGAATCATGAAACGCATAATTGTTTAAAAGTTAACATGGCTTTTAAACATAACGAAAGGAAGTCTGCTTAATTGAGTCAATGGTATAAATGCAAATTTATAGCTAGTAGGAAATCTATGTCTTTTGGGTAAAGGGAAATGGTACTATAAAAATACAGACCTCAACCATCTAGCCCCGATAGTAGTGGTATTCGTGTAACAGCGTTGGCTTCAAAAAACGTTGGCAACACGAATGAGAACGGATAGCGGGACTTTTCATTGCGACGAAGCAATGAACCTTTCGCTCCTAAAAATAAAAAGTATGAACGGAACTACAATGATCGACTATGGACTGAAAACTATTGACCCTAAACAAGTTTCATTTTCCATCTATTTGTCAAAGAATAAAACAAACAACAATTGATTATTATATAAATCTTGAAAAACACTACAACTATGAATATGTCTAATGAACCCATATTGTCGGAAGAAAAAAATCGGTTTGTCCTGTTTCCTATTCAATACGACGAGATTTGGAAAATGTATAAACAGGCAGAAGCCAGTTTTTGGACTGCCGAAGAAATAGACCTCAACCAAGATTTGACCGATTGGGAAACACTAAGTGATAATGAACGGCACTTTATCAAACATGTCCTCGCTTTTTTTGCGGCTAGCGATGGCATTGTCAATGAAAACTTAGTCATAAATTTTATGAAAGAAGTTACACTTGCCGAAGCACGTTGTTTTTATGGCTTTCAAATCGCCATCGAAAATATACATGCGGAAACATATAGCTTATTGATTGATACTTATATAAAAGATAATGCCGAAAAAGACTATCTTTTTAATGCAATGGAGAATCTGGATTGTGTCAAGAAAAAAGCACAGTGGGCATTGAATTGGATTGATAATGCGCCTTCTTTTGGTCATCGTTTGGTTGCCTTTGCAGCCGTTGAAGGCATCTTTTTTTCGGGTAGTTTTTGTTCTATTTTTTGGCTCAAAAATCGTGGTCTTATGCCAGGATTGGCTTTTTCTAATGAATTGATTAGTCGAGATGAAGGTCTACATTGTGATTTTGCATGTTTGCTCTATTCGATGCTCAATCAAAAGCCGGAAGATGAAGAAGCCATCTCTATTATTACCGATGCAGTTATTTTTGAGAAAGAGTTTGTGACGGATGCACTCCCTGTTTCATTGATAGGTATGAATGCAGTTTTGATGTGTCAATACATTGAGTTTGTAGCGGATCGTTTATTGGTGTCTTTGGGATACGATAAGGTATATAATACTCAAAATCCTTTCCCTTTTATGGATATGATTAATCTGCAAGGTAAAACGAATTTCTTTGAGAAACGAGTGGCAGATTATCAGAAGGCAGGTGTCATGGCAAATAAAGAAGATCAGACATTTAGTTTGGATGATGATTTTTAATTTATGGTGACAAGTGGTTTTTTATAATTGGGACGAAGGGACGTAGTGGTTCTGTTCGTGCTTTTGGGACGAAGGGACGTTTTAGGTCACTATTTAAAATCCTATTAATTTCGACAACATCCTAAAAATCCTATTCCTATTTTGGGTTAGGAGAGAAAGGTTGTTACTCTTTCATCGTGATGGGGCTTCCCGCTATCCACTCTTATAAATGCAGCTTTGCCGCAACCCACGCCAACCCATTGCATTTATACCGCTACTATCGGGTCTAATTGTGTAAGATAAGTACTTCTTAGTGCCATTTTTTGTTTTTTATGGGCTTCATCCTAAAGAATGAAGCAAAGTATTTGGGACCTTGAATCCAATATATTGCAATAGCCAGATTCATTATTAATCATTCAAACCCTATTACCATGTCCAACCTTATCATAAGATTTGCTCAACCCAGTGACTTAGAAGAAATCATCAATCTTTGTGAAGAACATGCAGAGTACGAACAAGCCAATTATGATCGAACTGATAAATTAGAAAAAATGAAAAGGGCTTTGTTTGAGAGCCCAACTCCTCCACTTCATTGCCTGATGGCTACGGATGTCGATAGTCACGTTTTAGGATATGCAACATACATGCGCCAGTTTTCAACTTGGGACGCAACTCCTTACATTTATATGGACTGTCTTTATTTAAGACCTGTTTTCCGTAGTCAAGGCATTGGAGTAAAATTAATGGATAGGATACAAGAAGAAGCCAAAGTATTAGGTTGTTCCTTGATTCAATGGCAAACCCCAGAGTTTAATACCAGAGCGATTAAGTTCTATAAACGCATCGGAGCAACTAGCAAAAGTAAAGAAAGATTTTTCTGGGAATTTTAGTAATCT